>NZ_PJBM01000133.1:0-45125 GCF_002836075.1 Shewanella sp. GutDb-MelDb
GACATACCACTATGTTGGGTTAAGCCCACTTCACACATGCGGTTAGCGTAATACCCTTCATTGACATCAACTGGAATAAGCTTTTTGATGTTACGCAGTGCACTGGCGTTAATCTCAGGCTTATAAAGCCCTTTCTCACCGGCATAACCACAGCAAGTAATCCCAGCAGGGCGAATGACTTTGTTGCTACACGCATCTACAATCGCTTCCATCTTAGGTTCAATCTTCATCTTACGAGCACTACAGCCTAAGTGAAGTGCTACCGCGGGTTTTTTGCGGTTAATGGTTAACTTTTCGAGTAATTTATCATGGATGAAATCAACCATATCAACAATTTCGACCTTATCAGCTAACGATTTGTCGCCTGCAAGGGTACGGTAGGTGCAAGACAGTGCGTCAATAATGACTGGCAGCTTACCGCCTTGAGTCATGGCAGAAACGGCCTCAATTAACTCTTTACGTTTTGCGTCTGCATTTTTAAAATCACCTTTAGACTCCCACATTTGACCGCAACATAAGTCGCGTGTTTTCTCTGGAGTAATGACGTTATAGCCTGCACGTTCAAGTAAAGTAACCACCACCTCTGGCAGGGTTCGATTATCAGGATCTTTCGGTGTTGGACCAAAGGTACGTCCACCACAAGCGGGGAAGTAGACGACGGTTTCTTGCCCTGGTATTGGCGCAGAAAGCTTAGGTAACTTACCGCCTTTAGGGAAATCTGGATTCCAATAAGGGACCTCTTTACTCACCACTCGACCCGCTTTCATAATGGCGCCAGTGATGCCGCTACCAGTAATTTTATGAATGGTGCCAAGGACACTGAATCCTGTACTGATAACTTGGTTCACAGCGCCAAAGTGCTTGGCTTGGAAATCGAGTACTTTTTGTTCAGTAGTCGTTATGTAGGGGGTTCTAAGCTTACGCACAAGATTCCCCATACTATTGTCTACTGGGCAAGCAATGGTACAAAGCTGACAAGCCGCGCAAGTATCGACTACATCGTATTTTGCTGCAGCACGCATTTCGCTTGCGGCTTGCTTATTACCTGATTGCTCTAGACGTTCAATTTCACGCAGTGTCGCTATACGTTGGCGTGGTGACATCGTTAGCGCAGATGTTGGGCAGGTCTTTTCGCAGAAACCACATTCAATGCATTTGTCGATGAAGTCATCAACTACCGGGCATGGCTTAATGTTCTTAACGTGAACTAGATTGTCGTCGTTCAGAATGACCCCAGGGTTTAACAAGCCTTCAGGGTCAAATATTTGCTTAATGCGCTTCATTAAGGTGTAAGCATCGCTGCCCCATTCCATCTCAACAAACGGTGCTACAGCACGTCCCGTCCCGTGCTCGGCTTTCATTGATCCATCGTACTTGTTGATAACCATCTCAGCGACATCCTGCATAAATGCCTGGAAGCGCTCAATATCAGCCTGAGAGTTGAACGTTGGTGTGATAATGAAGTGGAAGTTACCCGCTAAAGCATGGCCATAAATAACGCCTTCTGGGTAGTTATGCTTATGGAATAACTCCGTCAGATCGTTAGCGGCAGCGGCAAGATGTTCAAGCTCAAAGGCGACATCTTCAATAATAACCGAGGTGCCTTTAGGGCGCTCACCACCAATAATGGGGAAGAGTCCCGAGCGCATTGCCCAGTATTGACCAAACACGACGGGGTCGTCGCTGAAAGTAATCGGACGTTCAGTTTCAATATGAGCCAGCTTATCAATAACGTCTAGAGTATGCCTTTCAAGAGTGTCTTTATCATTAGCGCGAGATTCAATCAGCAGTATTGAAGCGCCTTCAGGAAGCTCTGATAACCATAATGGCATCCCCGTTTTACCCGTTACGGCTTTGATTGATGCCCAATCGAGTAATTCTGCCGCGGCAACACTGTCGCCGACTAAAGGTGGGATGGACTTTGCCGCATCTTCCATATTGAAAAATACCGCCATGGCCGAGGCTTTAAAGAGCGCTTCGTCAACGGTGTTGTAGGTCACTTCTTCAACAAAGGCCAATGTACCTTCTGCGCCTACGATAAGGTGGTTGATAAGCTCAAATGGATCGCTAAAGTCGACCAATGCATTAAGGCTATAGCCGGTGGTGTTTTTGATTGAAAATTTCTTGCGAATTCTATCGGCCAGCGTTTGATTACTCAGTGTCATGTCGACCAAGTCGAGCAACGACTTGATAAGTTCTGGATGAGATTTCGCAAAGGCGGCTTTTGATGTTTCACACCCAGTGTCAAGTTCAGTTCCATCGGCAAACAGCAGTTTGGCTGAGGCAATCGTCTGATAACTGTTTTGCGCAGTACCACAGCACATACCTGAGGCGTTGTTCGACACTATGCCACCAATCATTGCTGATGCTAAGGTGGCTGGATCTGGACCAATTTTCTTATTTAGCGGTTTCAATGCAGCGTTTGCATCAGAACCAATGACGGCTGTACCTAAAGTGATTTGGCTAGCGTCGTCGCTTACGACTAGCGTTCTAAAACCATCATGGCCTAAGATAAGGAGAATGCCTTCACCAATCGCTTGCCCAGAAAGACTGGTGCCAGCGGCTCTGAATGTGACTGGAGCACCGTAGTTGCGCGCGATGGCAAGCGTGCGTTTAGCTTGCTCTAGTGTATCTGCATGAACCACTATTTCTGGCACGATACGAAAATAACTTGCGTCAGTAGACCAAGCGAAGCGGCGCACAGGATCGTTAGTGGCTGCATCTTCACCAATTTGGCTACGTAAATCTGTTAATACAGCTTCATAATTAATCGACATTGATTTATCTCTACACTCGTACTTAAAGTGAATAAAGCCGCAGACAATGCGGCTTTCGATATTATTATTCTATTTTTATAGCGCTGGGATTAAAATCCACCCCAAACCGCGGCGATGGTGCCTGCTACTAAAGCATAGCCCAGTGCCACAGGCATCGTCTTACGGATAATTTCAGACTCTCGTCCAGCCATTCCCACTACGGTTGCAGCAGCAACAACGTTCATTACACACATCATGTTACCGGCGTTAGCACCAATACCCTGCATGGCTAATATAAGCGCATGGTTGGCACCAATATTGTCAGCAACGCTGTACTGAAGACCGGAAAACATCATATTTGAGAAGGTGGCAGAGCCCGATAGGAAGGCGCCAAAAATACCGACGATTGGGGAAACCCAAGCCCATACTGAGCCCATGCTATTTGCCAAAGTATCAGCAAGCGCGACTGGCATAGAGGCTAAGCCAGATGTGTTCTCACCAGAGTTGAGGAAAATTTTCACCATTGGCACTGATGCGCCAAGTGAGATAATCGTGGGTACCATAGACTTACAAGAAACGGTAATAGACTCTTTAATCGCAGGTGATTTCATTTTAAAGAGGAAGAAACCTAAAATACACACCAATATAAAGAATGCACCTGGAGCATAAAATGTGGCAAAGCCCGCTTTCAGTTCAGTCCCCAACAAACCGGTCCAACTGATGTTAAAGCTAGTGAGCCAGACTTTTAACGGAGTCACAATGCGAGATAGAACAAGCAGTGCTGCCATTATTATGTAGGGGGACCATGCGGCAATTTGCGAGAATTGTGCTTTCGTTGCGATCTCTTTACGCTCTTGCCCATCATTTTCGGCAAAATCATTCCAAGGTTCTTTCGGCAACAGGTAGCCTTTCTTTGCGACAGGAATAACAAGTGCCATACCTACGAGAGCACCAATAACGGATGGGAACTCAGGGCCGGCAAAGTAGTTAATTAACCACGCTGGTATAGTGAAAGAAAGACCTGCAAAAAGGGCAAACTTCCAAATGGCTAACCCTTCTCTAAATGATTTATTACGACCGAAGAAACCAGTAAGAATCGCCACCATCGTCAATGGAATTAAGGTACCCGTCACCAGATCGATAGTGATCATGTGCATCGCAATAAATTGCGCGAAATCAGCAAAACTACCACCGTGTTGCGCTATCTGCTCTGCAGCCATATTCACGCCACCGGTAGTCAAACCCTGTTCCATACCGAATAAAACCGGTAAACCAATAGCACCAAACGATACGGACGTTGAGTCAGCAATGAGTGCGACAACAGCCGATGCAATCGGTGGAATACCTAAAAGTACCAGTAACGGTGCACCAATGGCTGCAGGAGTACCAAAGCCTGCTGAGCCTTCGATAAATGAACCAAATAACCAACAAATGATAATGACTTGCACTCGGGCATCTGCACTAATATTAGTGAAGCCAGCACGAATGGTGTCCATGGCACCTGAATACTTCAGTGTGTTGAGTAGGAACACAGCGCCAAAGATAATCGTTAACGGTGTTAGTGCTGAAAGAAGGCCTTCAACGACTGATGCGGCAAGGAAAGTAGTGTCCATTTGCCAGACAAAGACGGCTGCCAATCCGGTGAAAACCATCGAAATAGGCATGGCCCTTGATGCTGGCATCCGTAAAAGTACTAAAAATAGCATTACGCTGATAATCGGCGTTAAGCTTGCGAGTAGTTGAATAAAGGTCATGCTTGCCTCGTGTTATATGGGTTGCTAACTTCAATTGTTGTTACCCGACTAATGGTTAATTATTGATTATGGCGGGCTGAGATGCGTACTAGACGTTAATTAGGCTAACCCTAATATGATCTAGATCAGTTTGTACCTGAATTGTGACTGATAATACTCGTAGCGGGATGTATCGCCGCTTACTTTATTTCCGAGTGTGATCTAGATCTCGAGCTTTTGTTTGTTAAATGTAATTAAAGTTATATAAAAAGCTGAATGCTGCTAATTATAGGTAACGTAACTGATGTGGGAGCTGATTTTTTGAATAAAATGCCTTATTTTGATCTGGGTTTTTCGGTTTTGATTGTTAGCTTGAATTGGAGTTACAAACTGGTATTGTGAGCATGATCACGTATTTTTTCATGCTGTGTTTTCTCTCATCGTTAGTTTGCTTGTAATGCTATGTTATTTAAGAGTTTTAGTTTTTATGGTGGCTTTAGAGGTAAAGTTGATGTGGGTAATCATTCGCATTTAGTCTGTTGCTATAAGACAATTTAGCACTTAAATGACGGCTTAAATTTGCTTTAACGATATTCAACATCCATGAATACTGTTGTATGTCACTTTGATTTTATTGGACGGATAGGAATGAAACAGAGCAAGGTCAGCGATGTTGCCGACCTTGCTTCTTGGTTTTAAAAGAGCTTGCTGCCCCAGCCTAATTTAGAACGTAACACATGGAAGTAGTTATGCCCCTTAGGGTGTATCAATCTTAAGGTATCTTGGCTGCGTTGGATGATAATCTCATCACCAGGTAGAACGGGTAGGTTGACGTGGCCATCACAACTGACCTCCAAATTATCTCCATTATGAGGAGAGACCACTAACTTGATTATACAACCCGCATCGACAACAATGGGTCTGCAAGACAGTGTGTGTGGAAACATTGGCACTAAGATCATCGCTTCTAAGTTGGGGGTGAGAATAGCCCCGCCTGCTGATAACGAATATGCTGTAGATCCTGTTGGCGTTGATACAATCATTCCATCTGCACGTTGGCTGTACATGAACTTTTCGTCAATATAGACTTCAAATTCTATCATGTGAGCGATTTTACCAGGGTGGAGAACCGCTTCATTTACCGCGGTGTTGCTCGATTTTAACTCACCGTGACGGTGAACTTCCGCTTCAAGTAAAAAACGCTGTTCAGTGTCAAACTCCCCCTCAAGTACTTTGGATAACGCTTCTTCAAAAGAGTCAGGGGGTAAATCGGTAAGGAAACCCAAGTTACCGCGGTTGACGCCGATGACCGCGATATCGAACCTCGCCAGTACTCGTGCTGCGCCCAGCATATTACCGTCACCACCGACCACAATGGCTAAATCACATTGAGCGCCAATTTCTAGTAAATCAACCGAATGAGTATGTGAGCCAACATCGGCGGCAACTCGCTCCTCAACCAAAACGCTATAGCCTTGCATTGTTAACCAGTGATGCAATCTCTTTAGGGTGAGATTGGTTCCTTCATGGTTAGGTTTACCAATAAGTCCGATAGTGTGAAAGGGATTGCTCATATTTGTGTCAGATCCGGCATTAGGGCTTGAAACCTCAGAATTGATCCCCATAATATGCCCAGAGCATGCAGAAACAAAGCATTTTTAGCTGGAGCAAAAATGAGCAACGAAACAAATAAAGCACAAGATAACCAAATTGACGAGCAAGTTGAATCAATTATAGAAGGTGAGTTACTGAACGAAGGTAGCGGTGAAGCTTCTTTAATGGACGAACTGACTCAAGCGAACTTTCGCGTTGAAGAGTTAGAGAAATCTTTGCAAGAAGCACAATCAACTGTGGACTCACAAAAAGATTCTGTGATCCGTGCAGCTGCAGAAGTCGATAATATTCGTCGCCGCGCCGCCATTGATGTAGAGAAGGCACGTAAGTTTGCACTTGAGAAATTTGCTAACGAGCTACTTCCTGTATTAGATAATATGGAGCGCGCGCTTCAAGGTACAGACGCTGAAGCTGAAGCAACTAAAGCTATTTACGAAGGTGTTGAACTCACCGCAAAGAGCTTTGTGAATGCCGTTGAGAAATTTGGACTGACTCAAGTTGATCCACAAGGTGATACCTTTAATCCTGAACTTCATCAGGCTATCGGTATGCAACCTAGCACTGACTTTCCTGCCAATACGGTAATGATGGTAATGCAGAAAGGTTATACCCTTAACGAGCGTCTATTGCGCCCGGCAATGGTAATGGTTTCTCAAGGTTAATTCATTCTGGGTAAATAGCTCAGAGGCAATCGCTCAGTCTCAATGAGTCAGAGCGATTCATTCGACGCTAGTATTTCGACAATAACATTTCGAAATTAACATCTTAAGAGTCATATTTTGAAACTAAAAAGGACTGCAAATGCAGTCCTTTTTTATGCGGTTAAGCTCATCGTCTTAGTGACGTTAATCTTAGGCTAGATAGTCTTCAATTTGCTTTTGAATACCTGCAGCGTCCAATCCAATCTCACTAATAATCTCATCTGGCGCGCCATGCTTAATAAACTCATCGGGCAGACCAATCTGCAATACCGCCTTTGGCAATTTAAGCGTTTGCAGTAACTCGAGCACCGCTGAACCTGCGCCGCCCATAATGGCATTTTCTTCAACGGTCACTAATACATCATGGCTTTCAGCTAACGCTTTGACCAGATCGACATCAAGTGGTTTAACAAAACGCATATCAGCAACAGTGGCATCAAGCGTTTCGGCTGCCTGTAAGCTGTTGGCGAGTGTTGTGCCAAAGTTTAGGATAGCGACTTTCTGGCCACGGCGCTTGATCAAGCCTTTACCGATAGGTACCTCGGTCATGGTTTCAACCTGTTTAGCACCTGTAGCGCTGCCACGAGGGTAACGCACTGCTGTCGGCCCTGCTTTATAGCGATAGCCAGTATAGAGCATTTGTCGACATTCGTTCTCGTCAGACGGCGTCATGATCACCATGTTAGGCACCGTTCGCATAAAGCTTAAGTCGAACGCGCCTTGGTGAGTAGGGCCATCGGCACCCACAATCCCGCCGCGATCAATCGCGAACAACACCGGCAGTTTTTGCAGTGCAACATCATGAATGAGTTGATCGTATCCACGTTGTAAAAACGTTGAATAGATAGCAATAACCGGTGAGTAACCCTCACACGCAAAGCCTGCTGCTAAGGTCACTGCATGTTGCTCGGCGATGGCAGCATCGAAATACTGCCCTGGAAAACGCTGTGAAAACTCAACCATACCAGAGCCTTCACGCATGGCAGGGGTGATAGCGAGTAGCTTTTCATCTTTCTCGGCAACATCACAAAGCCACTTACCGAACACCTGTGAGAAGGTTGGGTTACTCGGTTTACTTACCGGTTTTTCAAATGTAGAGGGATCAAATTTAGGCACTGCATGCCAACCAATAGGATCTTTTTCAGCGGGCTCGTAACCACGACCTTTTTTAGTCATGATATGTAAAATCTGTGGCCCTTTGAGGTTACGCATATTACGCAATGTCTCAACTAACGCATCAACATCATGGCCGTCAATGGGACCAATATAGTTAAAGCCTAGCTCTTCAAACATGGTGCCAGGAACGACCATGCCTTTAAGGTGTTCTTCAGTGCGTTTTGCCATCTCTTTGATAACAGGCATGCCCTTAAGGACTTTCTTGCTGCTTTCACGAATAGTGGTGTAGAAACGCCCCGACATTAGCTGGGCAAGGTGATTATTGAGCGCACCCACATTTTCAGAGATAGACATCTCATTGTCGTTGAGGATCACCAGCATATCGTTGTGAAGATCGCCTGCATGGTTCATGGCTTCAAATACCATGCCGCCAGTCATCGCACCGTCACCGATAACGGAGACTACTTTGCGTCCGGCTTGCTCTTTTTCCGCAGTAATTGCCATCGCGAGCGCAGCACTTACAGAGGTACCAGAATGGCCTACGCTGAAGGTATCGTACTCACTTTCTTCACGCCAAGGAAAAGGGTGGATCCCACCTTTTTGACGGATGGTGTGCATTCTTTCACGACGACCCGTTAAGATTTTATGCGGGTAAGCTTGGTGGCCTACATCCCAAATTAATCGATCGAATGGTGTGTTATAGACGTAATGAATGGCCACAGTCAGTTCAACTGTGCCAAGTCCTGAGGCAAAATGGCCACTTGATTTAGCCACTGACTTCAAAAGGAAACCTCGAAGTTCGTCAGCCAGTTGTGGCAGAACGGCTTGAGGGAGCTGTCTTAGCTCATCAGGGGTGTTTGCCTGTGCAAGCACAGGGAATTGAGAAATATCAAAACTCATAACGAGATTCTTTGTCTTTTATTAAACTCTTCGCTCAATGATATAACGGGCGAATTCGGCAATTAACTGGCTATTGTATGGTAATTTAGCCAGCGCTGATAGTGCGTCCTCAATCAAACTTGTAGCAGTTTTTTGGGCGCCCTCTAAACCAAGCAACTTTGGATAAGTGCTCTTATTTGAATCTGTGTCAGAACCTTGAGGTTTTCCAAGCTCTTCGGTACTGGCAATAATATCTAATACATCGTCTTGTACTTGAAACGCGAGACCAATGGCATCGGCAAAATCAAGTAAAGCTTGTCGCTCTTCATCATTAACTTGAGCGGCAATAATGGCAAATTCGACTGCGCAACGGATCAATGCACCTGTTTTAAGCTGATGCAGCTGAATCAGTGTTGCAAGCTCTATCTGTTTATTTGTCGCCCTTAAATCCATCGCTTGGCCACCACACATGCCATTATACCCAGAGGCATTCGCTAAGGCTTTAACCATCGCTAAATTCTGTGATGGGGTGATGTTTTTGATGGGCTCACTGATGATTTCAAATGCAAGTGCCTGTAAAGCATCACCTGCTAAAATAGCCGTCGCTTCATCATAGGCAATATGCACTGTTGGCTGGCCACGACGAAGTGCATCATTATCCATAGCGGGTAGGTCGTCATGGATGAGAGAGTAGGCGTGAACACATTCGATTGCCGCAGCGCATTCATCCAAGGTCTCAAGCTTAACTTTTAGCATATCGCCAATAGCATAGACGAGAAATGGCCTAATACGTTTCCCGCCAATTAATGCGCCATGTTTCATGGCCGCTTTTAGACGAGGATCGGTATCGGCAAGTGCATCTATACGAGATGACAGCTGAAGATTAATGCGTTGTTGGTATTTACCAAGTGCCTCTGCTAACAATTACTCACCCTCTATTTCATAAGGCTTTAAGGTGTCGACACCTTCATCCGTCATTAACACCGCTACTTTTTGCTGTGCATTTTCAAGCTTACTCTGACTATTTCTTACCAGTTTAATTCCACGTTCGAACTGTTTTAACGCATCATCGAGGGACACATCGCCGTGTTCTAAGTCCGCAACGATTTTTTCTAATTCGGAAAGCGATTCTTCAAAAGAGAGATTTTCAGGTTTTTTTGCCACGATGATGATTCCTAGAATTAAGCGATACACAAAGTATATCAGCAGGGCACAAGGGTCAAACTAAGCCGTTGAGTATTTGCGTGAAAGCACGCTTTCGTGCATAAATTCCGCTATCGGCTTGTTACTGCAATACGTTGTTTATGTAGTTGGGATCTATTTTAACGGAAATAGCGCAACAATTGCGGGAAATATCACTCAAGAGATCTTAACTTCGGTCGCTATATAAGGTGCAATATTGAAAATTTGTACGCTATTTAGCCGTTTGTTTAGTTGGTGCTTGCTGTCACAGTGAAGGCGTAATATTGTCGCTATTGTTTTTGAGTAGACGCTTGCGTGTGAGTTTTGAATGTTGTTAGCATTCGATTGAAGTTGTATAGCGAATAGATTGGTATTTGAGGAGCGGTTTTGGATTTAGCAACCCTAATAGGACTGATTGGCGCGTTTGGGTTTGTTATCATGGCGATGGCAAGTGGCGGCGGGATCGGTATTTTCATCAATGTACCTTCTATCTTAATTGTGATGATTGGTTCGTTATTTGTCGTAATGATGAAATATAACCTCAAGCAATTTTTAGGCTCTGCTAAAATTGCAGCCAAAGCATTTATTTTTAAAATCGATAAACCTGAAGAACTGATTGAACAGTCTATTACGATGGCTGATGCCGCACGAAAAGGTGGTTTTTTAGCGTTGGAAGAGGCTGAGATTAGCAACAGCTTTATGCAAAAAGCGATTGATATGTTAGTCGACGGTCATGATGGCGATGTTGTCAGAGACGCACTTGAAAAAGATATCGCGCTCACCGAAGAACGCCATAAAACCGGGATTGGTATTTTTAAATCGATAGGCGATGTTGCGCCAGCAATGGGCATGATTGGTACGCTAATTGGACTCGTGGGCATGTTGTCAAACATGGATGATCCTAAATCGATTGGTCCAGCAATGGCGGTTGCACTACTGACGACGCTGTATGGCGCCGTGGTCGCTAACATGGTGGCGATCCCCATTGCCGATAAATTATCGCTTCGAATGAACGAAGAAATGCTAAACCGTAATTTGATTATGGATGCCGTATTGGCGATTCAAGATGGTCAAAACCCTCGAGTCATTGAAGGTTTTCTCAAAAATTATCTCTCTGAAAAGTCTCGTACCATCAATACCATGGACGGAGCATAGCGCGATGGCTAAAAAAGCCAAATGTGAATGTCCACCTGCTGGTGCGCCGCTTTGGTTGGCCACGTTTGCTGATTTAATGTCTCTGCTAATGTGTTTTTTCGTGTTGCTGTTGGCTTTTTCTGAAATGGACGTGATGAAGTTCAAGCAGATTGCGGGTTCAATGAAGTATGCATTTGGGGTACAGAATAAAGTCGAAGTGAAAGATATTCCCAAAGGGACATCGGTGATTGCATTAGAGTTTAGACCGGGCCGCCCAGAATCGACTCCAATTGAAATTATTAATCAGCAAACCAATGAAATGACCGAGCCCATGCTAGAGTTTCAAGCGGGTGAAGATGATAGTGCCGGCGGTGTACAGCAGCAACGCGGTCAACAGCGAGGCGGTGAATCATCGTCGACAGCGCAAGAGCAAGAAGATGCAAAAGCGTTAGCTAAATCAACCGCAGATTCTGAAAGCGAAGCGAAAAAAGCAGAAGCTGCTGCGCAGGATAAAATCAATCAACAAGTTAAGAAGATGGCTCAAGAGCTCAACAAAGAGATTGTTGACGGTGCCATTGAAATTGAGTCGCTAGGCCAACAGATTATTATTCGGATCCGTGAGAAAGGCGCATTTGCGTCAGGCTCAGGCTTTTTGCAGCCACGCTTTAAGCCGATTGTTAGGCGTGTTGGCGAGTTACTAAAAGATGTTCCCGGTATTGTAACGGTGTCAGGACACACAGATGATTTAAATATCTCAAATGAGTTGTATAGCTCAAATTGGGATCTATCCAGTAAACGTGCCGTCGCAGTCACCCATGAAATGATTAAAGTAGCAGGTTTTGATCAGCAGCGGCTAAAAGTGGTGGGGATGGCTTCGACTGCGCCGTTAGTTGAAAACAACTCTCAGGCCAATAGAGCACGTAATCGCCGTGTTGAAATTGCTATCGAACAAGGTAAGCCTAAAGAGTCAGACGAAATCCAAGTTTCCCCGTAATACTCAATCTGATCCTCGATAAATTGTTGCTATTACATCGATGGCAACAATCGTAGTTTTGCCCATTGTTGGATTTTAGCAGGCTGTGAACGTTCGGGCTCTTATCATCAAGAGTGAGCGCTCACTTTATGGCTGTTATTGTTTGCGCTGTACACAGAGTGGCTACTTTCCTACCCCATTAATCGTCAGCTTTATATCCTTATTGAGCATAAGTGCGATATTCATGGTCTCAGTTTGCAATATATCGTGGATAATGTCTGATCTGATATACGCAATTGTGCTTGGATATTGTTATAATCTCGCCATTGCTGTTTAAACTTGTTCCCGCGGAAGACCAATGAAATTTATCGTAAAACTGTTTCCTGAAATCATGATGAAAAGCAAGCCGGTAAGAATGCGCTTTACCAAAATGCTTGAAACCAATATTCGTAATGTACTTAAAAAAGTAGATGAGTCTGCGAAAGTACAGCGCCAATGGGACAAAATCATGGTTATGGTGCCAGATGATAGACCCGATTTGGTTGAAGCCTTTGCTGAACGTCTCGCTTGTATTCCTGGTATTGCGCATGTGCTGCAAGTCGAAGTGAGCACCTTTGAATCTATGGATGATATCTATCAGCAAACATTGGCAGTCTATAAAGAAGAACTCGCAGGTAAGACGTTCTGCGTGCGTGTTAAGCGTGTTGGTAAACATGACTTTAACTCAATTGAAGTTGAACGTTATGTTGGTGGTGGGCTAAACCAATTTACTGAAGCTGCTGGCGTTCGCTTGAAAAATCCAGATATAACGGTAAATCTTGAAATTGATAACGAGCAACTTTACCTTGTTGATAAGCGTATTCCAGGCCTTGGTGGTTACCCCATGGCCACTCAAGAAGATGTGTTGTCATTAATCTCAGGTGGTTTTGACTCTGGTGTGTCGAGTTATCAATTCATAAAGCGTGGTTCTCGTACCCATTATTGTTTCTTTAACTTAGGTGGCGATCAACACGAAATTGGTGTTAAGCAGGTGGCTTACCATTTGTGGCAGAAATACGGTGAATCACATCGAGTTAAGTTTATCTCTGTGCCGTTCGATCCCGTTGTACAAGAAATTTTAGAACGCGTCGATAATGGGCAAATGGGCGTTGTGCTTAAGCGTATGATGATGCGCGCAGCAGCCCGTGTTGCTGATAAAATGGGTATTCAAGCATTAGTGACAGGGGAAGCGATGGGGCAGGTTTCTAGCCAGACGTTGACCAATCTTAATGTTATTGACCGTTGCACAGAGCTATTAATATTGCGTCCGCTTATCGCGATGGATAAACAAGATATTATTGATACCTGTCGCAGAATCGGTACCGAAGACTTTGCTAAAACTATCCCTGAATATTGTGGCGTGATTTCGAAAAAACCGACAGTGAAAGCTGTATTGGCAAAAATTGAAGCTGAAGAAGCTAAGTTTTCAGACGATCTGCTTGATAAAGTGATTGACGACGCAGTTATTATGGACATTAGAGATATTGCCGCTCAAATGGACACTAAAATAACCGCAGCTGAAACGGTTGCTGCAATCAATGCTGATGAAATCATCATTGATGTGCGTGCACCGGAAGAGGAAGAGAAAGATCCGCTTGTAATAGAGGGGATAGAAATTAAAGCGATTCCTTTTTATAAGCTGTCGACACAATTTGCCGATCTTGATAAAGAGAAGACTTATTTATTGTATTGCGACCGTGGAGTAATGAGCAAGCTACAAGCTCTGTATCTACAGGATCAAGGTTACAGTAATGTAAAAGTTTATCGCCCTTAGTCATAGTCATTAGTTTTCCCGATCAAAAAGCGACTTTTAAAGTCGCTTTTTTTATGGAATAAAATCTGAAAGTATTTCGATAGACACAAAAAAACCACCTTAAGCGGTGGTTTCTATATGTGATAACAGCAAGACTGAGACTAGGCTCCATCTATGGCGCTAACTTTAATGTGCAATTAAAGCGCCAGAGAGCCGCATGCTGCGCTTATTACAGTGTAACGTCTGACTATATCAAGTCAGATGTTTAGGCGTAATAAGTGTATTAATCAGCTAACTGAATCGAAGCAGTTTCTTTATCTTCTTGCTTTTGCTCATCAGCAACCAGCATAGTGTTTAACTCAGTCGTTAACTGTGTTTGCATTAATTCCATGCTTTCTGCGAGGTTAGCCGTTAATGTAGCTTCAAGGCCAGTGGTATCGATAGTGATCTCATCTGCGCTAACAGTGGCAGAAGCTGACAGAAGAGCGATAACAAATACAGATTTTAGGTTTAACATGTTCGGTAGCCTCCAGGCTTAAAATTTGGGTTGTTAGACATTCCCCAATTACGTCGTAGAGGTTGTCCAACGAGTGTCATTTCGTTGGCGCAGAATTTAACCAAAATCACTGGTCTTTACAAACGATAAAATGTAACAATGAGCATTAGAAAAACTAATCCAAAAATGAGACGTTGATCACTATGGCTAGACGACTACCCCCCCTTAATGCTGTCAAAGCATTTGAGGCAGCAGCAAGGCATTTGAGCTTTACACGCGCGGCGGAGGAACTGTTTGTTACTCAGGCGGCAGTAAGTCATCAAATTAAGGCATTAGAAGAATATTTAGGGCTCAAGTTATTTAGACGTAAAAACCGCTCGCTGCTGTTAACAGAAGAGGGGCAAGGATACTTTCTTGATATCAAAGATATCTTTACACAGCTTGCCGATGCGACTGACCGTTTACTTGCCAGAAGTGCCATCGGTTCCTTGACTGTAGCGACTTCGCCGAGTTTTGCCATTCAATGGCTAGTACCTCGTTTAGCAAAATTCACCGAGAAAAATCCTGATATCGATGTGCGAATTAAAGCGGTTGATAATGAAGACGGTTCTTTAACTGATGACGTCGATGTGGCCATCTATTATGGCTTAGGGAACTGGCCCGGAATGCGTGCTGATAAGCTACGTAATGAGGTGCTTATTCCGGTTTGCTCACCGATGTTATTGAATGGTCCTAAGCCGTTAGAAAAGCCCAGCGATCTGAAAAATCATACCTTGTTACACGACTCTAGCCGCGAATCTTGGCAGGCATGGTTTAGACAATGTGGAATTACTGATATTAATGTGAACCAAGGTCCCATATTTAGTCATTCTTCTTTGGTGTTGCAAGCTGCTGCTCATGGTCAAGGTGTGGCGCTAGGCTTCAGTGTACTGGCAAGGCCAGATATTAAAGCCGGTCGTCTAGTATGTCCGTTCCCTGAGGTTCTAGTCAGTAAAAATGCATATTACCTAGTCAGCCAACAGAATCATGCCGAGATAGGTAAGGTTGCTGCTTTTAGAGAGTGGATGTTAGACATGTTTGAAGAGGAGACCCGCAGTGAGCTCCTTACATGATAATTTAAAGCAAGCTTACTTAGATGGCAGACTGACAACCGCGGTGGCTGAGATAGGTATTGAGGAGCTGGCATTTGATGCTAGCCAATATCTGCTTGAGCCTGATTGTAGCACCGAAAAACTAAGTGATTGCGATACGCTAGTGATATTGATCCACGGTGCTGGCGCCAATATGCATCATGAGTTTATGACCACCATGGCGAACGGTCTAGCGCTTGGTGATGGCGGTAATTTACATATTGCCCGCTTCAATTTCCCTTATATGCGCGCCAATGCTATTGACGGTAAACGCCGTCCGCCAGATAGAGCTCCGAAACTGATTGCTGACTATGCGTTACAACTGAGCATTTTAAAGCACCAATTTAAGCCTCGAAAAATCTATTTAGTCGGTAAGTCGATGGGAGGCCGCATGTCGGCCATCCTGGCTGAGAGTCTCGCTGTTGATGGCGTTGTTTGCTTAGGTTACCCATTTATTCCGTTAAAAGGCGGTGAGCCCCGTTTAGAGCCCATCGAGAAGTGCAGTGCGCCTATATTAGTTATTCAAGGTGAGCGAGATAAATTTGGTCATAAGGGCTTGGTTGAGACTTGGCCGGTGATGGACAAAGTACAATTGCATTGGTTAACGGATGGCGATCATAGTTTTAAACCAAGGAAGTCGTCAGGCACCACGCTAACCGCTAACCTAGATCAAGCTATCTCACTTATTCAGGCATTCATTAAACCGTAATGCTTTGAGATGGCAGTAAACTTAATCTTTCTCTCGGCTTGTATGCCGATGATATTTAGGAGGCTAAATGCGTAATGGTTTTTTATTGTTGGCAGCGTTGAGTGGTTTTATGTCGGTAGCGCTGGGGGCTTTTGCTGCTCACGGCCTTAAGAATGTGACGACGGCAGAGATGATTGCGATTTTTAACCTTGGTGTGGAGTATCAGTTCTACCATACGTTTGCGTTAATCGCAGTGGCTTTTGCGGGTCATTGGCTTAAATCTCGTTTGCTTGATTGGGCAGGTTACCTATTTATTGTAGGCACCATGCTGTTTTCCGGTTCACTATACCTCTATGCGTTGTTAGGGGCTAAATGGACCGGTCCCATTACCCCATTAGGCGGAGTGTGCTTGCTACTGGGCTGGTTACTTATTGCTGTGGCCGTGTGGCGTAACAGAGTAAAAGAGCTCGACTAAGCGAGGGGGGCTGGTCTTTCGAACCGAGTTCGATTCGATTATTTTCATAGAGACAATAATGATTTAGTACAAAAATATGAATGCTTCGCTTAGCGGCTTAATCGAAGCATTCATAACGTATTGTGGTTGCAAAATATGAGCAGCATTTAAACCAAGCCTCCGAACCGCATTACTTGACTATTTTTGCTGTGTTGTAGAATTAGTGGGCAGAATCACTAAGCTGTATAGTATCGCCTTACCCAAATAGCCCGTAAACAGTGGCACAAACAGCACTGAAAAATCGACGGCCGTTAAGCATTAGCACACTGGCAGTACACTAGTGGGCCGTAAAAGTGTAAAATAGCGGGCAGCAACTTTGTTGGCCGCTATTTTTATTTGTTATCTTCAGGAAATTCAATGATAAACCTATTTTTATTTTGCCGTGCTGGTTATGAGAAAGATTGCGCGGCAGAGATCCAAGTGCGTGCTGCAGAGCACGATATTGGTGGATTTGTTAAAACCAACACCAATGATGCCTATGTTATTTTTCAGTGCTTCCAAGCGGGCGATGCTGAAATACTGGCGAAGAAGATCAGTTTGGATTCATTGATTTTTGCAAGACAGATGTTTGCCGCCAAAGCACTGTTGAAGGGATTACCAGAGCAAGACCGTATCTCGCCGATTGTTGAGGCCTTAGCTGGCATCCAGTACGCGGGTGAACTACGCGTTGAAACGCCTGATACTAACGAAGCAAAAGAGCTGTCTAATTTCTGCCGTAAGTTTACGGTGCCATTAAGACAGGCGCTGAGAAAGTCGGGTACCTTACTGGACAAAGAAAATCCTAAACGGCCTATAATCCATGTCTGTTTTGTCGGACCAGGACAAGCCTATGTTGGTTTGTCGTTAAGTAATAATAGTTCTCCTTATTTTATGGGGATCCCGCGTCTTAAGGTAGCAGCCGATGCGCCAAGCCGTTCTACCTTAAAGCTAGATGAAGCCTTTATTCACTTTATTCCTAAAGAAGAGCATGAGACTCGTCTTAGTAGTGGTATGAGAGCGGTTGATTTAGGTGCTTGCCCTGGTGGCTGGACTTATCAACTTGTCAGGCGTGGTATGTTCGTTGCTGCTGTTGATAACGGCGCAATGGATGAAAAATTAATGGAAACAGGCCAGGTAAAGCATTATCAAGCCGATGGTTTCCGTTTTGAACCTCCGAGAAAGAACATCTCTTGGTTGGTTTGCGATATGATTGAAAAGCCAGCACGTGTTGCAGAGCTCGTTGAAGCTTGGGCGATTAACGGTTGGTTTAAGGAAGCAATATTTAACTTAAAGTTGCCAATGAAGACGCGTTATAAAGAAGTGTCGACGATATTGGCAACGATGGCAGATATTTTGAAAGAGAATGGTATTAAAGATTTTAGTATTGCAGCTAAGCATCTTTATCATGACCGTGACGAAGTCACCGTGCATTTGTGCCTAAAGCCGGCCCAATCTTCGTAACTAATTTTGTTTAGTCTGCTTAATAAAAAAGGCCCCAAGTGTTTAACACTTGGGGCCTTTTTAGTGCGCGGTGCGCATGAAAAGTCTATTTATGAAAGACGTTCGATAACCGCTTGTGTGAAGTCAGTTGTACCGTGAGTACCACCGAGATCGCGAGTCGTACGGTCGCCTTCTGCAATTACAGCAGTGATTGCGCTACGGATAAGCTCTGCTTTATCTGACATGCCTAAGTACTCAAGCATTTGGATAGACGCTAGGACCACCGATGTTGGGTTTGCTAGGTTCTTACCAGCAATATCCGGCGCACTGCCATGTACAGCTTCAAAGATAGCGGCATCTTTACCAATGTTTGCGCCAGGAGCCATACCTAGACCACCCACAAGACCTGCACAAAGATCTGACAAGATATCACCAAACAAGTTAGTGGTAACAATAACGTCAAAGATCTCTGGGTTCATCACGAGTTTCATGCAAGTTGCATCGACAATCATCTCTTCAGTGGTGATGTCTGGGTAACGCAAGCTAACTTCACGTGCCACTTTCAAGAATAGACCTGAAGTCGATTTCATAATATTAGCTTTATGAACGATAGTGACCTTTTTACGGTTCTCTTTACGTGCGAGTTCATAAGCGAAAGTGCTAATTTGCTCAGCACCTTTACGGGTAATAATACTTGTGGCTTCAGCTGTTGCACCATCATCAGAAACAGTTTGGCCTAAACCTGAATACATACCTTCGGTATTTTCACGAACAGTAATGATATCGATGTTGTCATAACGTGCTTGAGTACCTTTAAAAGACAGTACAGGGCGAACGTTGGCATATAAGCTAAATTGCTTACGTAGGCTGACGTTAATAGAGGTAAAGCCTTCACCCACTGGCGTTGTTAGAGGGCCTTTTAACGTAATACGGTTTTTCTCAATCAAATCTAACGTGCGTTGAGGTAATAGCTCACCGTGCTTTTCGAGAGCAACTAAACCTGCATCAGCAAATTCATACTCAAAGTTACAACCCGCTTTATCGAGAATTTTAATCGCTGCATCGATAATGCTTGGGCCAATCCCATCACCTGGGATTACGGTTATAGTTCTTTTTGTCATGGATAGTCCTACCGCGCTGCGGCGTTACTGCAATTGTCTGACCATGTCGTAAGACACAGTAAGTGAATTAAGACTTGTTGTTTGTAAATGCTGCACTTGAAGAAATACTGGCTTTATCAGCGATTGAGGCCCATTTGGACTCAATAACCTCTATATAGCTCCAGCATTTATTCAAGGGCAACAGCTTCCTAAAAAGGAAGAACAACATGCCTTAGTATTATTTTCTTTTTGTGCGACGTATTTTAAACACTTTTAAACACTTTTCACAGGATTTAGTGAGCAATCTCACGTTTTTTTCTGTAGGGTAACTTGCATAAATCACTGCTTATGAGGATGATTGATCGCTAAAGGTTAAAAAAGTCTACTTTAGTCTAAGGGCTGTTTACCTTTCATGGTTGTCTTTATCGCTGTTTATTGGCTATTTTGGCAAGGCGAAGGCTAGGTCGTTTCGTCGTTTTCCACAATGGCCCACAACACCACGAAAATTAACAAGAAGTGCGGCCCTACGGGCTCGTTTCAACGCCGTTATTCTTTTATGACAGAAATGGGTAGTGAATGATGTACTAAAACCATTATTTTTTATCATAAAGAGACGAACAAAAACTAAACTCGAAAGAGTAATCGCTCCCAATATCAATATAATAATGAGGAAGACCTTGACGTTATTACCGAGTAAATCATTGCTGTTATTTACAGCGAGTTTATTGCCTGCAAGTTTGCTTGCTGCTGCCTCTCCTATTACTCCCGATGATATAATGCGATTTGAATCGCTTAGTAAACCGGTTATCTCTGATACGGGGAAAACACTGGCAGTAGAAGTCTCTCCGGATAGAGGCGATAGCCGTGGCCTCGTTAAAAACCTCAGCACTAAAAAAGAGTTTAGTGTAAAAGGCGGCACTAAGCCAAAGGTGAGTCATGACGGTCGTTACGTCGCCTTTGTTGATAAAGTGCCTTTACTCGCGTCTGAAATGGCGTCAGCGAAAGAGAAGAAGAAATTAAAGTCAGGAATGGTGTTAGTTGATACTAGCACTGGCGTTGAGCTTCGTTATGAACGTGTTAAATCGTTTAAATTCAACGATACGGGCTCACATATTGCCATTTGGTATGAAGCGGAAGATAAGAAAAAAGACGCTAAAGCAAAAGATAAGCCTAAAACGAGTAAAAAAGACAGCAAAGTCGATGACTATGATAAAGGCACCACTGTTGAGCTTGTGTCGCTTAGTAATTTGAAATCCATAACGTTTAAAGATGTAACCGCGTTCAATTTTGATAAGTCAGGTAAACACTTTGCATTAGCCATTAATAATTTCGCTGTTGATAAGCACGAACTGAGACTGGTGTCATTGGCTGACAATACCGCCAAAATAGTACACCGTTTGAAACAGCAACAGCTGGGCTCAGTGGCATTGAGTGATGATGGACAGTATTTAGGTTTCACAGCGGGTGATGCTCGACAAGCGCCTTTTGGACGAGAATATCGATTATCTCTATTCAATATCGCGTCTGGAAAAGTCACGCCAACACCAACGTCGAAAGAATGGACTTTGAATCGATACGCAACACTGCGTTTCTCGGATGATAGTCAGCGCTTGTTTTTTGGCCGCGTGCCACAAGTTAGTCAACAAATTGAATTGGCAAAAGTTGAAAAAGAAGCTGACCTGTATAATCAAGATATCATTACTGGCGAGAGAGAATTACGTGTTTGGCACGGTGATGACCCACGTATAAAACCTCATGAAGTAAAACAGTATAAGAAAGAGCTGAAACGCACGTATCTTGCCGTGTTACACGTGGCTGGGAACAATTTGGTTCAGCTTGCCGATCTTCAAATACCCGACATGGAAGTTGAACAACAGACTCGTTTTGTACTCGCAAGCTCAGACCTGCCATATCGAAAGATGATCACCTGGGCGGGATTTTATCGAGACTTTTATCTGGTAGATTTAAATACGGGGCATAAAATCCCGGTGTTAACCCAGCAAAGCAGCGATGCGGAACCTGAATTATCACCAAACGAAAAGTTTGTTGCTTACTACCAGCAAGGAAATGTTTTCCTGTATGAAGTCGCCAATGACAGACGCATCAATATCACTAAAAACTTAGACGTTTCTTTTGCTGATGAAGATCACGATTATCCATCTAATGCACCCGGTTATGGTTTTGGTCCTTGGATTGCAGATGATTCAGGCCTGTTAATCTATGATAAATATGATATCTGGCAGTTGAACACGCTCTCTTATGAGGCCTTTAATTTAACGGCGGGCAAAGGGCGTAAAGCGGGGATCCAATATCGTCTAGAGGGCTTAGTTGATGATAAAGGTTACCCAAGCGTTCTAGCTAATAATGCACAAGTGCTGCTGCAAGGTTACAGTGATATCAGTAAAGGTGATGGCTTTTATCAAGCTCAGGTTGGCACTGCGGGTGTGACGAAGCTGATCGCTGGCGATTATAAGTTGAAGGTGCTTGCACGCAGTGAAGATGCCAAGACGATTGTATTCTCTAAAGAGAGATATGATCTGTTCCCAGATCTTTATACTGCACAGTACGAATCGCCACAAAAGGCGACTCGTCAAACTGATCTTGATAAACAGAAGCGTGCATTTAACTGGGGTAAATCGGAGTTGGTTCATTGGACCAATGGCGATGGAAAACCGTTAGATGGTGTGCTGATTAAGCCAACCAACTATGTCGAAGGGCAACGTTATCCTGTGCTCGTTTATTTCTATCGCTTTATGAGTGATAGATTGCATGCGTTCCCACAAATGAAAATTAACCATCGCCCTAACTTTGCTTGGTTTGCTGATAATGGTTATGCCATTTTCCTACCTGATATCCGTTTTGAAGTGGGTTATCCAGGTGATTCTTCAGTGCAAGCATTAACCTCAGGCGTACAGCATCTTATTGATATGGGCGTTGCGGATCCGCAAGCTGTCGGGATCCAAGGTCACTCATGGGGGGGGTATCAAACCGCATTTGCAGTGACTAAAACCAATATCTTTAAAGCGGCGGTAGCCGGTGCTCCAGTGACGAATATGACAAGTGCTTATAGTGGTATTCGTCATGGTAGTGGTTTAGCGAGACAGTTCCAGTATGAAACTGGCCAAAGCCGAATTGGTGAGAGTTTATTTAAGTCGCCACAGAAGTATATTGAAAATTCACCGGTATTTTACGTTGAGCGCATTAAAACGCCGATGATGATTATGTTTGGTGATAAAGATGATGCGGTACCTTGGGAGCAAGGGATTGAAATGTATCTGGCGATGCGCCGTGCCGGAAAAGATGTGGTGTTGCTTCAATACCAAGATGAACCACATCATCTTAAAAAATACCCAAATAAGCTCGATTATAGTATTCGCATGATGGAATATTTTGATCACTACCTAAAGGGTAAGCCCGCGCCAAAATGGTTAACCGAAGGTGAAGCTTATACTGAGTATAAAAAAGCTGGCTAGTGATTAACCCTGAATAATAATGCCGAGATAGTTAACTATCTCGGCATTTTTTATGTCTTATCGAGTCTACATCAACCATAGGCGATAAATCGAATGCACGATAAGAAATGGTGTAGTTGGAGTTATTGATTTTCTTGCAAAGCCTGATATGTTTATAAGGCAAGTCAGAATAAAGAGCTTCAGGACGTCGCTCTAAACTACAGGGAAGTAATAATGAAAAATGTCATATTCTTGAGTCATGTTATCTGCGCCTCATGTCTGTTAGTCCTGTCTATGTCTGTTAATGCCAAAGCACCATTGGAAGGGGAGCCTGAGTGGGAAAATAAAGTAACTCAGGAACAGATAAAGGCGCAGCAGGAAAAAGAAAAGCTTGAGTTGTTGCTGAAGCAGCAAGAAGAGAGCCAAAAAGACAAAGAACCTAACACAAAAGAGTAACTGTAATGTGTGTTTAATACCGGTTCTTCCATGAAAAAAGCAGCTAATGAGCTGCTTTTTACTTTGATTAATTTGAGTTTGATGACTGTTAATTCGGTGGCTAGCGATGAATGACTCTAGCCATGCTGGTTCTCAAAGTAACTTTCGATAATGAGCACAGCAGACATCGCATCGACTTGTCCTTTAGTTAACGCTTTATAGCCACCCATCTCGAACAGCCTTGCTTTGGCATCGGCTGTTGTTAATCGCTCATCTTGAGTCACTACTTTTATACCGAAACGACCATTGAGCCGATTGCCAAATTTCTTGGCTCTAAGTGTGATTTCTTGCTCTGTACCGTCCATATTGAGTGGCAAGCCTACGACGATAAGGTCTGGTTGCCATTCGGTGATAATCTTGCCAATTTCTTCCCACTTAGGAATACCGTCAACGGCTTTTATTGACATTAGCGGACGTGCGCTTGCTGTGATCTCTTGCCCAATAGCAATGCCGATACTTTTTGTACCGTAATCAAACCCTAATACACTCTGATAACTCATATTACATTCCATTACTGTGGTTACAGCTTAAGCGTGTCCTGCTAAATTAGACAGTTGCCAGATATCAAAACCTAAAGATTCTGCTGCTTGCTGCCAGCGGAGTTCATGTTCAACATCAAACAAAAGAGCGGGTGTTGCAGGAACCGATAACCACACGTTGTCGGCGAGCTCTTGCTCTAATTGACCTCGTGTCCAGCCGGCATAACCCAGTGCGATAACAAACTTTTCAGGTGCTTTATCGGAACCTAAACAGCTGAGAACATCTTGTGAGGTCGTTAACATCAACGAATCCGTAATTTGCTCACTGTTGCTCCAACAATCTTGATGGGTATGCAAAACAAAGCCGCGTTCAGGGTTAACGGGCCCACCGACGAGAACCTCTTTCCCTAGCGATGTCACAGGCTGTGGCTCTTCGGTTAATTCCATCTGCAGCAGAAGTTCATCGACGACAATGCCGCTCGGTCGATTAATCATAATGCCCATGGCACCTTTTTCATCATGCTCGCAGATGTAGATCAGTGAGCGCTCGAAAAAAGTGTCAGTTAAAGAAGGCATCGCGATAAGTAAATTGTTTTGTAAGCTATCCATAAAACATCCTTTGTACAGAAGCGACTAGCCGCCAGCTAGCTTGACTGTGTAACCTAGCTTTTCGATAAGTGTTTTAAGTTGTTCTCTATTATCAGTTTGAACTTCAACACAAAAGTCTTTAACCGTGCCGCCACAACCGCATTGCTTCTTTAATTTTTGTGCGAGTGCTTTAAGATCTTTCTCTGACAGGCCTAGCCCTTTAATCACTGAAACGCCTTTGCCTTTTCGGCCCTTACTGTCTTTATGGATCCTGACAATACCGTCACCCTGAGGTGCGCTTTGAGGGGCTTTATCTGCAGTGATTCTACCGCAATCGGTGCTATAAACTAATGAGACATTAGGATCGGATTTCATAAGTATGATTAGTGATTTACTGATTGAGCTAGTTTAACAAAGATGACGTTGAAGCGGGAGTGATAAAAAGAGGATATCTATCTCAGCGGATAACGAGTACAAAAAACGCGTTATCGACTAAGAGAGTTTACTTACTGACAGCTACAAATATAACGCCAGTTCTATCAGTAATGCGCCAAAGGTTAAACTCGCAATGACGGCCAGATATTTATGCAGTTGTGGTAGCGCTACGGCGCATGAGGTCAGTACAAAGCCGATGGCTGTTCCTGCAAAAGGTGTCACAGGAGCACTCATTATGGCCACTACCATCCAGGTTAATATGGTGACGGGCAAAACGAGCAGTGAATGCTGACTGAACTTATCCAAGAATGAGGTGGTGCTTTCAGTCCGCTCAACCACTTTTTCTGGGGTTAACAGAAACATAATACTCGCAACCGTGAGTGCAACAATAAACCAAAGCATAATAAAACCCAAGAAAGTGATTGATAATCATTATCATTAAGTTAAAGGCTTAAGTCAAGCTGAACAAGCGGAGTATTTTCTAAAATTGAGTTGTAGATTAATAGATTGCTATGTAAGCTTCTTTAAACAATGTTGAACGCCTTTAAGCGTGGATGGAGAAAACATGAACAAGTTATTGGTAATTATCGTTGCATTAGCACTGAGTGCTTGTAGCTCCCTTAAAACGAGCTCTGACTATGATCCAGCCGTAAATTTTACTGATGTTAAAACTTATGCTTGGGTTGAGAAAAAGACCGCTGATGCGACATATCACCTCGATGGGTTAATGGATCAGCGTGTGCGCGCTGCGGTTAATGATCAGCTGCAGCTAAAAGGGCTGAGCATGGTTAGTGCTGATAAAGCGGATGTGTTGGTGAACTACCTCACTAAAGTCGACAAGAAGATTAATGTCGACACCTTCAATACCAATTATGGCTACAACCCTTATTATGGCGCTGGTTGGGGTCGGGGTGGAATGGGCGGAGTTGGGCATACTCAAACTACGGTCCGTGAATATGAAGTCGGAACCCTGATTCTAGACTTCGTTGATACAAAATCAGGCAAGTTGGTGTGGCGTGGTTCAGTGGCTGACACTATGCGCGATAAAGATACGCCAGAAGAGAGAGTGGAAGTCGTTAATATCGCCATTGGTGCGTTATTGCAAAACTATCCACCTCAACCTGAGAAATAAAAGACTCAATAACAAACGGCCGCAAGGCCGTTTTTTTTGGTCTTTTTTGGGATAGCAGTGGATAGGTTAATCGTCAAAGTTGCATTTAGTGGTCAGTGTTACTGGTTTGTTGCGGGTTGCTATTGTTATCAAGTTGAAACGTGTTAGGTTTGGTATTAAGCGCCTTTTTTAGAGGAGCCATTTGTTAAAGCACTTTATCTCGCCTGAGAGTCGATGTATCTATAGTCTAGAATTTGAATGTTTGTTGGGAGGAAACCTGTTTTATGGAACCACAACTAGTTGAAATAAAGGACTTTGTGTCTTTCACATTAGCGATTATTGCTTTATTTATTGGTAAGGCAATTATCTCTCGTTATGAATTATTACGTAAGTACAGTATTCCTGAGCCTGTCGTTGGCGGCTTTGCTTGTGCTGCTACGGTGGGGATACTGTATTACGCATTTGATATTCAGATTGAATTTAACCTAGCCGTTAGAGATACCTTATTGCTCTACTTCTTTGCCGGAATTGGTCTGAAAGCCGATTTTGCGACGCTGTTAAAGGGCGGAAAGCCCTTACTCATCTTAATCGTCTTAGCTAGCGTGTTTATATTTCTGCAGAACTTTACCGGTGTTGGTGTTGCGACCTTGTTTGGTTTAGATCCTAAAGCGGGCTTGATGTCAGGTTCTATCGCATTGATAGGGGGTGTCGGTACCGCTATGGCTTGGACGCCGACGTTTGTTGAAGAATTAGGGATTGTTAACGCCAGTGAACTCGGTATTGCATCAAATACATTAGGGCTTATTTCAGCGTGTGTTATTGGTGGTCCGATTGCTGCTTACTTAATGAAGCGCCATCAAGTTAAAGCTAATAATAACGATGAACTCGATATTGGTGCCAGCCATCAAAATAATACTGCACATATGAAGGTCGATTATTTTGGTGTGTTACGTGCTTGGTTATGGCTAAACGTGACGCTTATTATCGGTTACTTTATTGATCTTGCGATGCAAGAAGCGGGTCTGAAACTGCCGATGTTCGTCGCTTGTCTTCTCGCAGGTATTATCATCGGTAATTTAGGTCGAGTGATATTGAATCGACGTAAGAACAAAGACATAACTTATATTGAAGATGCTTCGCGAGGGTTATCGTTAATTCAAGATATTTGTCTTGGTATGTTTTTAACCATGGCGCTGATGAGTCTGAAGATCTGGGAACTTGAGGGAAGTTTATTATACATTTCGGTGATTATGACGCTGCAAGTGTTCCTCTCGGTGGTGTTTACTATCTTTGTAGTGTTTCGTTTTATGGGCAAAGACTACGAGGCCGCAGTGATCTGCTCTGGTTTTGGCGGGGTGACTTTGGGTTCAACTGCGACCGCAATTGTGAATATGACGGCGGTAACGCAACAGTACGGCGCGGCGCACAGGGCATTTATTATTGTACCGTTAGTGTGTGGTTTCTTTATCGACATTATTAACGCAATGATTATTAATCTATTTGTCTATTTCTAAGCTGATGCTATGTGATTAGGGAGCTTTTGCTCCCTTTTTTATTTTCAGACCTACAGCTTCTTATTCACTGGCTGGTTATCAAAGAACCAGCCCTGTATCGAATCTTTTCGATACAGGGCTAATGTCTCACCCTGTCATACCTTTTCATCTTGTTCAGCTAGAAAGACTATTCTCAACTTCTAAATGAACCTTTTATCAATATCTATCGTCTTTAATACAAATGGGCTAATGGAGAGATGATCACACGATGCAGCAAGCGCAAATTGAGTTGTGGGTACTTGAAACTCAAGCGGGTAGTCAGCAGTCATTCTCTGCCTTATGTCATCACTTCTATCCGAGCGCGATAGGCTTTGCAGTCAAAGTGGCTGGGGATGTTAATTTGGCTGAAGATGCGGTGCAGGAGGCTCTGTTAAAGCTGTCGAGAACTATCCATAAAATTCAGGACCCAGCCACGATTAATGCTTGGGTGTTCAAGTTAGTACGTTGGCAAGTTCTGGATTTAATTAAACAGCAAAAGCATTATCAAAACATTGAAAATATTGAGGTCGTAGCGCCGATTTCGAATGATAGCGATGAGGTTAACGCTAATAATAGTACCGATGGCTTTAAAGCATTATTAGCACAGATCCCACTGGTAGAAGGTCAGGTGCTATACCTGTTTTATTTACAAGAATTTAGCATCACTGATATTGCAAGAATACTAGAGGTCCCAATAGGCACCGTTAAGTCTCGTTTATTTCGGGCTAGAAAAATGCTCAAACAACAGATAGAGCAGGAGAACTAATATGAATATCGACAAAAAAATTCGTCAAGAATTGGCAAGAGAGCAACAGCAAGTTAATGCAACACGCAGCCAGGACCCAACACTGTTTGGGATGCTAGGAGATGCTTACAAGGGACGGCTCGGCGGCTGGATGATATTAATGAGTTTTATCGCCGTGTTACTCAGTGGGTTAATGTTGTGGTCGGGCTATCAATTCTTTTTCGTTGTAGAGAGCGAAGCTGCGTTAATTAAGTGGGGCGTGACACTGTTATTGAGCAGTATGATGCAGATAGCGATAAAGATGTGGACCTTCAATGAAATGAACCGTAACGCCATTCAGCGGGAAATAAAGCGCCTTGAAGTGGCGATTGAAAAACGGGATCAAGGCTAAATTGACTTAAGTTAAGCGCTTACTGTTAAGGTGACGGTTCTTCATTGCTATTTAGAACCGTTATTCAAAGCCTAAAGCAATTCTTCTACAATGAGTTTTAACAGGTATGTCTCACGTTCTATCGACATGCCTTTTTTAGGACTATTGGCAATGGTATGTTCATTGTGAGCTATGGCTTGGTGAATATTAATCCATAGAGGGCGCATGCCATTTTGGATCTCATGCTGCTCAAGTCGAGTTTCACCCAGTTCTGGATGAATGGTGCAAACATAGCAATATGACTCGATATGCACTAAATCAAAGTCATCTTTGTACCAAGGTCGAAACTCTTCATAGCAGCCAAATTCACTTAAAATATCGATATGTTGTGCACCGGTCTCCTCTTCAAGCTCTCTCACTAGCCCTTGGCGCAGATCTTCACCCTCATCGACACCACCCCCAGGGATGCTGTAATCATGATAGCGCTCGGTGTATAGCATGAGAATATTTTCGCCATCAAGAATAATGCCGCGTGCAGCCTGGCGATGGAATCGCTTGCCCTCAAGTGAGGCGAGTTCGGGGTGAATGGTGGATTTTAATAGGCGCATAGTTCACTTAGGGTTAGGTTGCTAATACCGATAATATTAATTATCAGGTCATGCTTAATGGTTAAGATGTACAGCTACTGTGTTGTGAGTCTTACCATTACAAAAGAGTGCAGATGATAGCCTCATGCACTATCAATTATGACCTTAATGATGGTCGTTATATTGCTCATTTCAGCTTTGAGGTTGTAATGCTTGATAAGCGTTGATGATCTGCGTTATCTCATTTTTTTGGACTTCATCTAGGCTTGGTTTTTTTAATAAGCCCACTTGAGTACGTTGATAATGGGCTAAGGTTTTTTGTAAATAACGTTGATCAATTAGGCGAGTTAAATCCCACATTTTATTGCCAACCAGCGAAACCGCTTGTTGAGATTGCGTCGATACATGCAAAATTTCGTAGAAGCGTTGGTTCTCTTCAATAAGATGTTCGTCGATTAACCCAAGGTTAAGTTTGGCTAATGCCTTGCGAACCTCAAAGATGTGATGCACAGGGCAAAGGATAAACTCAAGCGAATGCTGCGGATACTTTGCCAAAATGGCCTGTACTAGCTCAATTAAAAGCTGGCCACCTACGCCGGCAATAATGATCAGTTGGGATTGCTTTTTATCAGCTATTGGCAACAAAGCGACATCGATGCAGTGAACTTGCCAGCGCTTTTCTTTGCCGTCAGTTACTGGATAGAAGCGCTCTAACTTTGCTGAAACCTCCTGCATTAAATCAGGCACCACATCGACAAAATGGACGGTGTCAGCACAGTTGTTATCCAATAATTTAGCGCCTAACAAGCCATGATCGCAGCAACAATCCCAGATGTGGTCATAGTGCTTGTGCACCATGGTGGCTATCTTTCTAAGTCGCTGGCTTATTTTCATTTGCATGTGTGATGTTAGGTTTGAGAATGGGAAAGCATTCTAATCTATCTTGTACTGATTTAAACCCTATCAGCTCCATAAAACCTGTAAATATAGATATTCACAGCATGGTTTCGTTGTGAACTCTTATCACCTGTCGTTCAGCCATCGTTGAATTAGTTGAATTAACTGGATATAACTTTTTAGGGTTGAGCGCCATCGTTAACATGGCACTTGCCACACTGTTGGCAGAGATGGGTTGATAACGTTTTAAAGGCCCGATAAACAGCGGAGAAACGAGGTTGAAAACAGATTGCCCCAATGATTCAAGCGGTCGGTGTTGAGAGCGCTCCCCTAAAAGTAGGCTCGGTTGAAATAAAATAAGCTTGGCGATAGCGCCTTTGGCTTGCTCGTTAGTGGCTAGCGTAGACGCTAAGGCTAAGGCTAATTCGGTTTCACCTTTAATTCTGTTATAAAAGGTACTTGATTGGGCGTCAGCACCCAGTGCCGTCACTACGAGGTTAGTGCTGGCATGGCATAATTGCACAAAGTCGATAACAGCCGTTTTATCTACGGCGATAAATGCTTGCTGGCTTCCTGCTTGTTTGATCGTGGTGCCTAAACAGCAAAAAGCATGGTCTATTTTTTCGCCGACAGTGACAGTGGGTAATTGTGATAATTGGCAGGAGATGAATATGACTTCAGTTGCTAATGATGCTGCAAACGTAGCTTCACGGCGACCAAAGACTAAAATTTTGTTGTAGGCCGCTGAATCGATCAGCTTTTGCAGAAGTAGCCGACCAATTAAACCTGTTGCGCCAATGATTGCAGCATTCATTAAATAACGTCTCTATCGTAAATGGTTAGCTTGCAGTCTAAGGGCAAACGAGCTGGATTTGAATCCCTTAATCTTGTCTGCATGATTACGCTTATGCATCAGTCACTACAACCATACAAAACTCATTAAATTAATAACGAGTTTTGTATTGGAATAGACCTGATGAGATCACTGTACTTTGAGTGTTGTAGAATTTAGGCTAGCCTTCAAACAACCAACCTTGCCAGCTTTGCATACGCAAAATGACTTTCGGATAATTGAAAATGCTTTCCAGTTAGGCGAGTAGACAGCCACATGTGCATCGGTACCAGCAGATAAAGGCATATCAGCAATTAACTCTGGCTGATTTAGCTCGACTTTAACTAGCTATGCCCTGCTTGAGCATTTTGTTCCGGCTTTATTAGATGCCCGATGGCATGACTGCACCTTGGGCAAAGATATCATTGACTTGCACTACGGTAGCGCTAAATGCGTGTCCAGGAGTATTTGCCTGACTTATTGTCAATGGCTTATTCCCTTTTAAGTGAGTGCAACAACGAAGTGGGCTTGCACAACGCCTTCTCCGATGGGTATGCTTTTTATATTAAGAGTGGGGTTTACTCTACATTAATGATTTTACCAATGGAGCGACCATTCCTTGTAATCAATGCTTTGATTAAACCCCCACTGAATCCTGCATCTTCAGGTAGAACGGGTATAGATAGCGATCGTGAGGTTTGATAATACAGCACCTAAATGTGGATTAAGCTTGAGTTAATCCACATTTAGGTTTTGATCGTGACAGTGTTAAATCACCTTGCAGGTGTTTTAATTTAGCATTTGCTCTAGTGCCGTCAATCTCGCTATTTCAATGAGCGTTCGACTGGCTTTTTCCATTGATTCGAGACAGACATATTCATGCTTGCCGTGGAAGTTGTGCCCGCCGGTAAAAATATTGGGGCAGGGTAATCCCATATATGAAAGGCGAGCACCATCGGTACCGCCGCGAATGGGCTTAATGATGGGCTCAATATCAAGGTTGTTCATTGCTTGTTTAGCAATATCGATAATATGTGGATGAGGTAAGATCTGCTGCTTCATGTTGAGATAAGAGTCTTGTAACTCAATAGATAGCTGGCCAATGGAGAGGTTTTGGTTATATTTCTCAACTAAGTCGACCAACCAGCGTTTTCTCTGCTCAAAAAGGGCTAAATCAAAGTCTCGGATGATATACGTAAGTGTTGCTTTTTCGGTGACACCTTCCATGCCGATAAGGTGGAAAAAACCATCGTAATCGCAACTATATTCAGGCGTGTCTTTTAATGGCATTTTAGCATGGAAGCGAGCGGCCATCGTTTGGGCATTGATCATTACACCAAATGCGGTGCCTGGGTGACAATTGTTACCTGTAGCGGTAATGACTGCGGTTGCTGCATTAAAGTTTTCATATTCTAGTTCGCCAACTTGACCGCCATCTACGGTATAGGCCCATTCAGCGCCAAAACCTTCGACGTCAAAATGGTCTGCACCACGCCCAATCTCTTCATCTGGGGTAAAACAAAGTCTTATTCTACCGTGAGGGATGTCAGGGTGAGTGATGAGGTGATGTAGCGCAGTGATAATTTCGGCAATTCCGGCTTTATCATCAGCGCCGAGCAATGTTGTGCCATCGGTCGTAATGAGTGTCTGGCCAGCATATTGATTAAGACTATCAAACTGGCTTGGAGAAAGAACTTCCTCTAAGCCTAGATCAATGTCTTTACCATTATAGTTTTCGATGATTTGTGGAGAAACTGCATCACCAGAGTAATCTGGTGCGGTATCTAAATGAGCGATAAACCCAATACAGGGGACGTTATCAATCGTTGCCGGTACCGTGGCCGTTAAGTATCCCTTATCTGAAAGTTGCACTTCATCAAAGCCTAAACTGACTAACTCCTGACGTAGAAATTGGGCAAATACAAATTGGTTATGAGTACTTGGAACACTATAGTGTTGGCCGTCAGATTGAGTGTTAAAACTGACATATTTGAGGAAACGCTCACGTAGATGTTGTTTCATATTCAAGTTTTTTAATATCGAAAAGTGGCCAGAGTCTACCAAGGCGCAAAACGAATTCATTAGATATTGATCAAGTTTTTTTGAATTCAAAACTAATTATACAAATTGACGATGTTAAAAGTGTGACTGAGATGGTGTTAATGCGTGTTTAATTTGCCGCTAGTTTGTTGTTTTCGTTAATGAGTATAGCGTTGAAGCGTCGCCATTATCCCATATTAAACCTAGTCATTATTTTTAGATGATTTTATTGAATTAGTTACCTATAACTGTCCATTGCGATTATATTGCCTTATTGCTGTTTCAAAACTTAATAGAAGAGCTGTATGGATATTAGCTGGTGGCAATTGGCAAGTTTTATGATTATTTTGGTCGTCCCTGTTGGTATCGAACGTTATTTCAAGCTGGGGCTAAGCAAAGAAATGCTAAGTGCAGTGGCGCGTATGATGGTGCAACTCGTCCTAGTGGGGGTTTATCTGCAATACCTGTTTGAACTTAATAGTTTATCGGTCAATCTATTATGGTTATTATTGATGCTACTCATTGGTGCCAGTGCCATCGTGAGCAAGGCAAAGTTGTCGCGTAAGTTACTCTATCTCCCTGTTCTAGCCGGTTTATCATTAGGCTTATTTCCAGTGCTTTGGTTGATGATTGTTTATTTGCTAGCACCTGAACCTCTTTATAGCGCGCAATACCTGATCCCGGCAGCGGGTATGCTGTTAGGTAACTGCTTGAGCGGCAATATCGTTGCTTTGCAGCGTTTGTTTGGTGCTTTTGAAGATAGAAAAACTGAATATGAGGGAGCATTAGCATTAGGGGCTACGGCCTACCAAGCCGCGCTACCTTTTGTCCAATCAGCAATGCAACAATCTTTTGCGCCGATACTTGCGTCAATGGCAACGACAGGCTTAGTGACACTACCAGGGATGATGACTGGGCAGATTTTAGGTGGCGTAGATCCTCTTATTGCCATTAAGTACCAAATCGTTATTTTAGTGGCTATCTTTGTCACCTTGACGGTATCGGTATCGAGCTCACTATTATTGAGTATTAAAACCGCCATCACCATTAATGGGCGAGTAAGGCAGTCTTGAATGCTAATACTTAAGATCTTTAACAACGATTGGCAATAGGAAAACATGGGCAACGACATTTTTTCGTAAATAAATGCTGGCGATATGGGTAATATCTAAAAATTCTACTAGGCTTGTTACTAGCTAATACAGCGTTAATTCATAATCTTAAGAATAGTAGGTTAGGCTATTCATAAACCGTTATTGACTTAGTGATATTGGCTATCTTTGATTACAGACTGAATGGAAATGGAATGTCTATGTTTAAGTCGCTTATATTTAAATCACTCATGTCATGCTTATTAATGTCACTTTTGTTAGCGAGTCATAATGCAAAAGCCGAAACTTGGGCATTTGAAGTTACCCCCTATTTATGGCTTGTTAATCAGCAAGGTCAAACCGGTTATGTCGATGAAAATGGCATCCCTATCATCGTTGATATGGATATGTCATTTAGTGAGATATTTGAAAATCTAGACGGTGCAGTGTTATTGAATTTTCAAGCGAACAAAGGTAATTGGCAGTTTGGGATTGACTTGGTTTACATGAAACTTAAATATGATACCAAGACTGATTTTGCTTCAGCTGAACTGACAGCGAAGCAAAAAATGCTCGATATAGTGGTTGCTTACCGTTTTTCAAAGCAAGCTAATATTGAGTGGTATGCTTTTGCTGGCGCTCGGGTTATCGATATCAGTAATAAGTTGGAAGTCAGTTTTTTTGAACAGCGTCGTGAGCCAAGTTTTGGTGATGATTGGTATGATCCGCTTATCGGTATTAAAAATAAGTGGAGCTTTAGTGACGGATTCTATCTTATAAGCCGTGCAGATGTAGCAGGTTTTGGCGTTGGTTCTGATTTCTCTTGGTCATTAAACTTAACCATGAATCAAGATTTATCAGAAAATTGGGCGCTGAAATATAGCTTTAGGTATATAGACGTTGATTATGATGATAACGATTTTATATTTGATATGGCATCTAGTGGTTTTGGCTTGGGGATCACTTACCAGTTTTAGAGCTTTAAGAGATAGAAACCTAATCCAAATGTTGGTTTAACTAGGCTGCTTAATAATCCAAATTGAACCGTGGATCAGAGCAGCCTAACTATTTATTCATTCAGCCGATGTTGACCCTTTATAGAATGATTTCCATATCAAGTTCGATATCAGTACAACCCTTCTTGCAACGGATCCCTGAAACGGTTTTGTCTTGGCCTTTAACCGGTAACTTCATCTCTAGTACTTGCTTGCAAGTCTGACAAAGTACGGTATTTCCCTTGAACACTCGCTTAATAAGATTCTTTTGCTCATTAAAAGATTTAGCTGTGGTGTCATTTATTACTGAGAAATCCATCTTTGCCATCGGGCGTCACCTTAAGTATTTTGTTGGTATTGTTGATTGATAGTGCTTATTAGTAATGAGTATATCTAGGCAACAAGTAATGTGGAAGCGAAAGATACTATCTCTGTGCGCGCTCGGTGCCTATATTTATGAGCGATTAATCTTTTACACGATTAAACAGAAATTTAGCTGTTAATTTTACGTTTTAGGTCGTGGAGTTTAGTCTTTGTACAAAATAGCGGCTGCCATCGCCCCTGAAATTGGGCCGCTTGATTATGCTTTTTATTGCAGTCAACATACTAAAGCCTTATTTGAATGTTCTAGGGCGCTGGATGCTCATGCTGGCAAGAATGAATGCCTTACAAGCATGATAATATCCGCTAAGCGTGCAGGCAGCTTTGCTGCTATCTTAGAGATGTTACTTGTCTTGTCTGGAATAAAAAGGCTTTCTAATCCATCTAGCTTCGTTCATCTAGTTTTGGGATGATGAATGTCTGCAAGATGTAACTGTCAGCGTGATTTATATTACGTATTTCATTTTCATCAAATCTGTTTTTTGATCTTAATCACGATAGAATAGAACACCTTAAGCTAGGTATAGAATGACAGAGGCTAACGTGTGAGTGATGGTAATAATGAATCAGGGTTGGCAGCTGCGCCAGCTGAAGTTAAATTGGCGGTGGACCTTATTTTCCTTTTAGAATCAAATAATATTGCACCTGAAGTTGCACTTGCAGCGCTAAAAATAGTGAGTGCAGATCTAGAAAGTAAGCTAACGGCTTAATCTTGCTGCTACGCATGTCCCAGTTTAGTGAGGGGCGTTCTCTATTTTTCATTCGGTGCTCATGAGAGTGTTATGACTATTTCTGTATTAGATGTTATTGCAATTATGACCTTTATTTTTAGTTGGGTCGGCTATGCCCACTTTGCTAAAAGTAAGGCTAAAACCACTAATTGTATTGCCCGTTGTTTGCATCAACATCGTATTCATTGGATGTATGAGTTGATCAGTCGAGAGATCCGAGTCGGTGAGGCTGCACTGCTAGCCAACCTAGAGCGTAATATCTCTTTTTTTGCTTCTACGACGATGTTAGTGCTTGCGGGTGTATTAACCCTCTTTGCTCAGGTTGAGCGGTTGGAAGTGATTATTGCAACGATCCCTTATGCAGCAGATCCTAATCATGCACTGGTGCAAGTCAAGTTGGGGGTGTTAACCTTTATCTTTATCATGGCCTTTTTCCAATTTACTTGGTCGATGCGCCAATATGGATTTCTCAATGTGATGATTGGCGCCGCGCCTTATGATAAAGAGGGGCGTAATGAAAACCTACGTCGCTATGCAAAACAGATGGCAGTGGTGCAAGACCAAGCCGCTCACTCATATAATTACGGCTTACGCTGTTACTATTTTTCAATGGCAGCGCTGTGCTGGTTTTTTCACCCGTTACTGTTTATTGCCGCTAGCATATTTGTGGTGGTGACTTTGTACCGACGTGAATTCAAATCAAAAGCCGTATTGGCGATTACCGAAGGCCAAGAGTTGCTCAAAGCGGAGCGTCAGATTAAGTATCAATCGTAAAAGGGGATGCCTGTAACTGTGCTTCGAACAACTGCTTTACGTTGACCTTAGCGCCTATTTTTGATGCTAGTAAATACAAGCCTGCTAGCTTTCTGTGAATAAATATCGCATCTGCTGGTGGGCTATGCCATTCGTTACGATCCATGCTCATTGACATGCCTGCCTGCTTTATTCTTTTCGCTAATGTATTGTCACTAAAATCATAATCCCCTTCAAAGCGTAATGGCTCACAAGCTAGATAGAAGATATCTAACACCAGAGACTTTTGCTCTTTAGTTATCGCGTCTTGGAAAAAACCGATATTCTGAGCCGCATTTCCCATCGTTTTTCTGTCGTTAGTAATACTGGCAGCCATAAGCTGCTTATATTGATCAGATAGCGCGCTTGGAATTGCACGGGTAGCACCAAAATCAAGCAGTACTAATTTGTCAGACTCAGCTTGGTATTGGTAGTTGGCAAAATTGGGATCTGTTTGCATGAGCTTGAAAGCAAATAGCTCTTTAAAGAATAGTTTCAGTAGTCTTGTGGCGATATTGTTTCTGGTCACTTGCTCTAGCGTATTGATGGACTCAATACTTTGTCCATCGATAAACTCCATCACTAAAATATTTTGATTACAAAGTACTGGATAGGTAGTAGGAACAATAAATTCATCCGCATTTATCTCATTGTTGGCAATAAGAGATTGAAAACATTGCAACATGGAGAGTTCATTTTGATAGTCGGCTTCAACATGAAGTTGTTTTTTTGCTTCAGCTAACAGTTGGTCAAACTGAACGTTACTCGGGATAAGCTTAGACAATTTAAGTATCGCAGCAACATTGTCGATATCACTGTCAATACTATTACGGATCCCTGGATATTGCAGTTTGACTGCCAGTTTTTCGCCTGATGCTAACGTGGCTAAATGCACTTGACCAATTGATGCCGCTGCAAAAGGGTTAAGTTCAAAATGGGCGAAAGGGTCTAGCCAATCGTTCCCCCAGCTTGTTTTTAATAAAGTGACCAATTGTTTGTGCGGCATCGCCTTAGCGTCAGAGCGCAGTCGTGACAGAATATCACTCAACTCTTTTGGTAATAGCTCACCAGAGTCCATCGACAGCATTTGACCCACCTTCATCGCAGCGCCACGAAGTTCGGCAAGTTTGTCCGCCATATGAGTAATGTTACTGGGGGTCATCACTAATTCATTTAACGACGGCTTCTGACCTTGGCTAAGCCTTTTAGCCCCCTCTACTAATACGTTACCAGCAAGGCGAGATGCTAGCCCTCCTAAGGAGGAAAATCGGGATAAGCGACTGGTAGGGACTTTAGCTGTTTGTTTATGCTTCATTGTACTTAACCTTAGTCTCTGACAGTAAGCAGATAGTAGTGATAGCGTTAGTGAGGTCGTTAATATTATTTGATGCTAAAGCAATACGTTAGAAAGTAAATATGGATCAGTTCGAGAGGGGGTAATTTATAATCCTGTTAATCGTCGCTTTCTCATTTTTCTCGGATGTATTACCATTGCCGCCATTTTGGACATTCGGTAGGGCAGTAGATTTTGCAGACATTGGCACAGTTAACATCAGGCGAGTTAAAAGGCATTAAACGATTAACCCTTTCAGAGAATTTTACCGTATTTCCTGAGGCTATTTTTTCGCTCGCAGATACCTTAGAGGTGTTAGATCTCTCTGATAATCAGTTAACTGAACTTCCCAATGATTTTGCTCGATTACAGCAATTGAAACGGTTGTTCCTCACCAATAATAAGTTTGAACAGATCCCGACAGTGATAGCGGCTTGTCCTCGTTTAGAGATGATAAGCTTTAAATCTAATAAACTAAGAGCCGTAGCGCAAGGTGCATTGCCTTTGCAAACTCGCTGGTTGATATTGACTGACAATCAAATAACATCGTTACCTGACGATATGGGGTCGTTACATCAATTACAAAAATTAGCACTTGCGGGCAATAAGTTAAGTGCTTTACCGGCCAGTATGGCTAATTGCAGCCATTTAGCGTTAGCGCGAATATCTGCGAATCATTTCACGCAATTTCCTGATTGGTTGTTTCAATTACCAAAGCTTGCTTGGTTAGCGTTATCAGGTAATCCGCTGACCAAAGAGGGTGAGGGTGCACCTATAAGCGCTAAGCTGCAATCGCAGCCGATGCAAACCGTCGCATTAACCGATATCCAATTGGGTCAAGTTATTGGTCAAGGAGCCTCAGGTGTCATTTATAGTGCCAAATGGTTAAAGCAACCAGAGTCACTCTATGGTTGCGATCTCAATATTGCAGTGAAGCTCTTTAAAGGTGAGGTAACAAGCGATGGTTACCCAAGTGATGAGCTTGCGTGTTGTTTACAATCTGGGACCCATCACAATCTTATTAAGGTTGTCGCTCAAATCAGTCAAGCTGACCAACTTGGACTGGTGATGGAACTCATTCCGAGCTCATTTGCTAACTTAGGTTTACCGCCATCGCTAGATACGTGCATCAGAGACACTTTTGTTAACGGCGAAGGGCTTGGATTGCAGCAGGTGTTATTAGTGCTGACTCAAATGGCTGACACCATGACCCATCTACATCAAAATGGCGTAAGTCATGGTGATGTGTATGCACATAATACGATGATTAATCTTGAAGGCTCAATGCTATTTGGTGATTTCGGTGCATCGTCAAATTTGAATTTGTTGCCAGAATTACAAAAAGAAGCGATGGAGAGTATCGAAATTAGAGCGTTGGGATGTTTAATCGATGATCTCGTTGAAAACAGACTACAACCAAGAGCGGAACAACTTGATTTAGTTGCCGGATTGAAGCAAATGAGTGAAGATTGTCTACAGATGGATTTGGCATTACGCCCACGTTTTAGTGAGATGCTAGCATCGCTTAACGCCCTCCAAAATAAGTTCACTGCAGCAATGGTTAGCTAAAGTCAAAATCTCTACTCCATAGACGGGTGATGGTCTATGGAGTTGTTTCGGTCTTAATTCCTATCTCTTTTCTGCTGATGATGATTCGCCTTTGAGTTGTTATTACCCTGTTTGTGGTGGCCGCTTCGCTGGTTTGTTGCTGGCTGACGGCTCTTAGTTTGCTGATGACTCTTAGCTTGTTGATGACTTTTAACAGGCTGATGGCTCTTAGCGGGTTGATAGCTCTTAGTCTGCTGATGACTCTTAGCTTGCTGATGGCTCTTAACCTGTTGATGGCTTTTAACCGGTCTGCCATTTGCATAGTGAGTATTACGCTGAGTGGGTTGCTGTTTTAATTTGTTAGCAAACTGCATCTCACGGCTTTTGTTCACATGATGCGTTTTTTGACCTCTAATTACCTTACTGTGTGCACGGCTCGGACTATGCCTGTTGTACTTGTGTTTCAATGCATTATTACTATAGGCGACGCCGCGTCGATGTTGCGGCTTATGTGCCCAACGCTTTGCACCGTGACTGGTTACAATACGACCATGATGGCGGTAGTGGCGTGAGTTCTTATGATGCACCACTACGACCTGGTGTCTGCTCCATTGAAACGCACTGAAATAGTAGTTGAAACTAATATGCACGCCACTATGCCAGTAGAAATGGCCATAGCTAGGCCTTATATAACCAGGATACATTGCCCAATAAACGGGGGGATAGTTATACCAAGACCAAGCGCCATAGACGACTCTTGGATCATAATAGGGGACGTAAACAACTTCCTTTCTAACCGGCTCAATAACGATTTGGTTATTGACGCGAGTCACCTGCATATTTTGCATATCATCAAGGTTATTAGCATTATCCGCTTGCAGGCGTAAGGTTTGAATACTGGCAAGCACTTGGGCTTCATTCTGTAAAAATGCATCGCCTAGTGATTGAGTCCACTGCAGATCATCACTCAACTTTTGTAACACGGTAGGGAAAGCGACTAAGGCTGTCACACTCGGATCCCATTGCATTGCTTCTGCGTTGTTTACTTGATTTTCAGTACTGAGCTGTTGATTTTTCTGCTGCCATCGCTGCGCTTCTACCACTTCTAAAGGGTAGGTTGCCGCAATCAAAATATGGGTCAGTAAACTGTCTGGATAGAGTGCAATGGGGGCTAGTATTTGTGCCAACTCGCCCTCGCTCAGTTGAGTTTGTATCGTACTATCATAATCTTGTGCGCAGACGCTCGTCGGCGTTATCCATTGCAACAGGATAACCAGAGACAAGCCACAGCATTGTTTGAAAATGTTCATATGCTTTCCTATCGATAATTGACGATGTGGTTATTATAGGAAGGCTAAGATGAACATAAGCTGAAAGTAGAAAAACAGCGGTTATAGGCTGGTGTTGTTATATTTAGTGTTTGAAAATAATGGTAAAAGAGGCGCCTCCTAACCGTTGAGATTGACTAATGGATAGCTGACCATGGTAGCTATCGACCAAATCACGCACTATGGCTAATCCGATCCCGTGGCCCATTTTGTAAGAGTCGGCCCGAATCCCGCGCTCAAATATTTGCGCTTGTAGGGTTTCATTTACGCCACTTCCGTCATCTTCCACTTGCAGCACTAGCGCCGCCCCATTCTGAGTGATGCTGAGCATTACAGTGCTCGCCGCTGCTTTACAGGCATTGTCCAGTACATTGCCCAAAATCTCAGAAAGATCAGCTTCATCACCCTTAAAAATGGCCTCACGGTCAACGTTCTGCTTAATGGTGATGAGTGGTTGGCAGTATATTTTGGGTAGGTTTCGGACCAGTTTATCTGAAATGTTCACCACGGGAATTCCAAGATGCCAGGCACTGCCGGCAGCCGATTGAGCACGTTTCAGTTGGTGGCCAATAATACGGTTTATGTGAGTGACTTGCTCAAATGACTCAGGGCTTAAATCGGTCTGACTTTGAATAACGGCTAGCGGCGTTTTAAGGCTATGAGCAAGGTCTGCTAATGCATTTCGGTAACGTTTACGCTGATTTTGTTCGGTGCTTAGCAAGGTGTTTAATTGCAGTGCAACAGCTTGAAGTTCCGTTGGGTAACGATCAGAAAGCTGATTTGCTTTGCCATTTTCGATGGCACTGAGCTCGGTTTCTAAACTTGAAAGCGGCTTTAACGTCCACCATAGCCAAGTCATCTGTATGGCAAGCAATAAGCCCATAAGGATCATTAACCAGCGCCAAAGTTGCTGAGTAAATTGATCTACCTGTTGTTGAAACTCTGTTTGATCTTTAATGATATGAATGGTGATCGGAAATCGACTATTTAAGTGCTGACTTTCACTGTTTATTGCCGTTGGTAGTTCGAAACTGACACTAAAGCTGTATATCAGGTGTGGTTGGCCATTGAGCTCTATTTCACTGAATTGGCCTTGCCCTTTATTCGGTATAGGCAGCTGATTTGGCAGTTCTATACCCAGTAATGAGTCTGAGCGCCAAGCGATTGTTTGAGTGTCTTTTGAAGTGATATTGGTGCCGTTTAATGGTGTTGCTGATGGCGATGTTTCAATAATTTTTGCATTAAAGGCTGTACGACTCTTGCTCTTAAGCACTGATGTATTTGGAGTGCTAATGGCGGCATATAGGCCTGATTGAATAACGTTGAATTGGTTTTCGAGTAGTACTTCAGGCATCAATACGCCGTCACTGCTCACTTCTGTAACGGCTAAAATAGCGTAAACATAGGCTTTCAGCTCATTCATTGATGCGCTTTTTACTTGTTGTTTAAAGGCATCATTGAGGGTGAAACCAATCAAGGGCATCAATATTAAAATAAGCAGCAGCGCACTCACAATTAGCCTAGCTTTGAGCGAGTGCATGACTTTGGGTAACCGCCTTACTGAGAGCATGGTTATGATGACTTCTTAGGCTCAGGGAGCGGTTCTAGTTTTGTTAGTCGGTATCCTTGCCCCCGTAAAGTTTCGATCATTCCAAGTTGATTGTCAGGATCGAGCTTTTTCCGTAGACGCCGAATAAACACCTCAATAACATTGGAGTCGAGATCAAAGTCTTGGTCATAAATATGCTCGGTGAGTACCGTTTTAGATTTAACTTCACCAATATGCAGCATAAAGTATTCAAATAGCTTGTATTCCGAGCCACTAAGATTAATCAGTTCACCATTTTTAGTGAGTTCTAAGCTACTGGTATTGAGAGATAAAGGGCCGTTGTTAATCACTGGACTGGCTTTTCCTGCGCTGCGACGTATCAAAGCTTTTAGTCTTGCTATCAACTCCTGCGGGTGAAAAGGTTTAGTGAGGTAATCGTCCGCTCCGGCGTCTAAACCTTCGACTTTATCTTGCCAGCTATCACGAGCCGTTAAAATTAAAATAGGAAATTCAATCGCTAGCGCTCTGAGTTGAGTGATAAGCGCAATACCGTCAAGTTTGGGAAGTCCTACGTCAATAATCGCGGCATCGTAGTTGTACTCCTGCCCTTGAAAAAGACCTATCTCGCCATCATCGGCAGTATCGACAGTATAGTTAGCGGCTATCAAGTGCTGCTTAAGATTGCTCTGCAGTGCGAGATCATCTTCAACGAGTAACAGTCTCATATTTGTTCCTTTTGGTTGCAGTTAGTTACGGCGCACGCGGCCTGTTTTGGCATCAACAGTGACGTAAAAAACCACCCCATCTTTTGAAAGTAATTTGACTCGATAACCTGGATTACCATTAACACGAGCAGACTGAACTTTGAGGATCTTTCCTGGATACTGGCTTTTAACTAATTGGGCTGCTTGTTGTGAACTTTTCACTTTAAGTGACTTGGCATCACTATTCGTTGCCATCGCCATGGAGGCTAACGAAATAGTGGCGTAATGCCCGCCAGCATAGGCTGGTAAGGAGCCTAGCGTCAGTAGCGGTATTAATATCAACAGTAGAACAGCTTTCATTAAGAGCACCAAAGGGTTGAGATGTTACCAGTTTAAAAGATCCCGCTAGATTAGTCATCATTCCTGCATCGAGAGCGTGTTTAGCTTGTTAGATATACCGTTTTTAAGATGAACCCAACCTGAATTGCCCAATGGGGATCCGTTAAGTCGCTGATTTTGACGTTCAGCTTGTGTTCATTTGAGTTGGCCTCTAATGACCTCAACCAAATGAATCGCTAGAGGTGATGATGAAACAATTAAAAACCCTAACCAAGCTATTGCCATTTTTTCTGAGTACGTGTTTATTGCCGATGGGCGCAGTAGCACAAGAACATAACCAAACTAGTAGTATCTCTGCGGGATATATGCAGGATAAGGCATTCACAATCTCCTCAGATCAGAGCCATCAATTATCAGCAGCTCAGCGAGAGTTATTATCAGCGCAACGCTTGCAGGTGAGCCCAAGTTTACTAAGCCCAATGAGCAGGGAGCAAGTGATCCAAACGCATATCGATAAAGCGCAGAAGGCTATCATCAAGCGCCAAGCCACAGCATCACCCGCTTTATTTGCCAATGGCATCTATCGAGATTTCTATATTTACGATGCTTACAGCCGCTTGTTTGTTGATAATGACGTTGATGGTTTTTATCAGACCTTTAGTGTGACCTTTGATGCGGACGTTAGTGGGGTATACCTCAATGAAAGAGCGGATGTGTTTGCGGAGCTTTATCTTAGCCGCAATGGAGGTCCTTGGGAGCATTATTACACCACTGACATATTCAGTATTGTTGGTGATGTCACCGATGATGACTTTGAGGTCTTAACCACGTTGGATGTGGGATTTACTCCAGATCATTACGACGTGCTTATCGATCTCTATGAAGTCGGCTACGGTGATATTGTGGCGACAGTAAGCTCAAATGATTTTGATAGTCTCTACGCCTTACCGCTGGAAAGTACCGATTGGGATCATGACTATATTGAGGATGATAGCGATTATGCGGGAAGCACATCTTGGTGGGCACTGCTTGTTATATCGTTAGTTGTTCTTATGCGCAGGACGCGATACGACAATAACGATAAATAGTGTGTTTGGAGATAGGGCCTCTAACCATAAACATTGATAGTTGATTTGTGGACTGACTATCAATGTTATAACCGAAATATTGAGCTGTTAACCGAACATTTAGCGAGGTTTTCTAGCAATATGAGGCAGTGATTTTGACTATTTAAGTCTGTTAATACTCTCTCTCTATTTATTTGTAATAGCTAATGCAAGAGTTCATCACGCCGCAAAACCAGACATATCTCCCTCCGCTACAAGGCAATGAAATACATATTTTTAAGTGGCTTAGGTATCAAATGCTTGTTAATTTTTTTACTAAACTATGCAGGTGTTTCCTTATTAATCACTAACTGCTGCATTGAACATAAGCATTATATGTTCGCGGCAACTAACTATTCTGCTTGATTATTGTTCATTCTACTTATGTGGAGTGAAAATAATTTTGACTGGTTACATTTTGAACGTGTGACTCAAGTC
>NZ_PJBM01000247.1:0-44947 GCF_002836075.1 Shewanella sp. GutDb-MelDb
AGACGACAATATGGATGACTTAGCATGGGGAAGTGTTAACGAGCTAAAGATACAGCACCCATTTTCGAAACAGATCCCGATATTAAGCACGCTGTTAGATATGCCTACCGTCACCGGATTTGGTGATAGCTATATGCCGGCTGTTCAAGGAGCCTCATTCGGTGCATCTCAGCGTTTTATTGTTCAGCCAGGTGATGAAGCTAATGGAGTATTAGCGATTCCAGGGGGGCAGTCTGGCCACCCATTATCAGACTTTTATAGGGCTGGTTTTACCGAGTATGCTGCTCAGCAACAGACGCCTTTATTGCCAAGCAGGCGACTGCATCGAATAGAGATCAGTGCAAAGTGAGCTAAGTATTAATTGATGCATTAGGGTCATTCAATAAAGGCACTTCGGTGCCTTTATCTTCTGCTCAGCGGTTATCAATATGAGTTCGATAAATTGGTGATAAATAAAAGGTGAAGATATAACGCTGACTATTTACTCGCTAACAGCACATGTGGTGGCATATATGCTCTTAGTTGTATCATTGTGCCAAAATAAACATCTATTTCATTGCGTTATATCTAATCTCTTATTTTTGACGTCAGGTTTAATACTAAACATAATGTTTGGTATTTGTTAATATGCGATACAAATAATTACATCTGAATGAAAACTCAATGATTACGGCTAAATATATTGGTGTTGTCTTAGGGCTACTCAGTTTATCAGCATGTCAAAAAGGCCTGACTTTTGAGATAGCCCTCGCAGCTGAAACAACCCGTTATAGTGAAGATACACAACAAGAGTCTGTTGCATGTGATATTGGTATCTATGCCATTAATGAAATGGACTTTGGGGTTAAAATTGCCCCAGAGTTGACTATTTTTACCGATAATGAACAGTACACCATGAAGATAAAGTCATGGGGAGATGACTGGGATTACTTAATAGGCAAAGATGGCGATCAAGCCAGCAGGCAAGGTTTGTGTTTTAAAGAAATTAATCAAAAGTCATTTGGTTGCGATGAAGTACTTTCGGCACTGAGAAATAAACAGTACAAATTAACACTCAATCGGTGTGAAAAACTGGACCAATCGCCGCTTGATTGCGAGATTGATGTTGAGCTTGCAAATGGAGGCATTCGATTTAAAAAAGATGAGGAATTGACTCAACTCTAATTTGCCTCTCAATATATCTATTTATAAATATATCAACTTTTCCATTTTTGAGATTAATAACATGCATGCTGTTTTATTCATTTCCAGCTTTAACCATCGTCATCTATAATCCTTTTACGTCCTCATTCAATCTGTAAAGTGTGTGCTAAAACCTATTATCTCATTTATTGTTCTGACTCTTTCCTTTTTTACCTGTTCAGCTATGGCTGCAGAAGATGACCTTCGTCAAAACAGCTGGGGACAATTCATCTTTGAAAATGATGCTTTCGGTGTGCTAGAACCCACTGATGATGGCTACAGCAATGGTGTTGGTTATGCATGGGGAAAGGCGCCTATCGCTAACTTTGACGATATTGATATGCCAGATTGGGTGCGATGGGCTAGCGATTGGACCTATATTAACCAAGCTGATAGAGGTCAATACACTTTAAGCTATGCCATTTTACAGGGGATGTTTACCCCATCAGACTTAGAAGATCGCCAACTCATCCCTGATGATAGACCGTACGCTGGAGTACTACTTTGGCAGGTCAAATTACGCCAATTTGAGGATGATATTGCAACCAGTTTAATACTTGATGTCGGTGTGGTTGGCCCCGCTTCATTCGCGGAACAAACGCAAAGTATCATCCACGGTATGATTGGTGCTAAAGATCCACAAGGGTGGGACTATCAAATTGATAATGAGCCTGTTTTTCGTGTCCAATCTGAGTATTTATATCGTTTTGCTCAATTAGCACTATCACACCGTGTGGCAACTGACGTGAGCTTTTACACTCAGGCCGGAATCGGTAATTTACTTAGCGATGCGGGCTTTGGATTAACGTTTAGAGTCGGCAGTGGGCTTGATGAAACCTATGCCAGTATTAACCCGACCGCATCTCATAGCGCCAATCCTTATGCCTATATGTCTGATCGAGGGTTTAACTGGATGTTGTTTATGTCAGCTTACGGTCGTTACGTGCTGAATGACATCACTATGGATGGTAATACTTTTAAAGATAGCCACTCTGTGGAACTCATTCATGAACAAGGTCAGCTTAGTATGGGGTTTGCCATGCGCTGGGGAAGTTGGGGGATTTTATTCTCTACGCTTCGAGGGAGTCAGCAATATGAAGGGCAGATACCCAATACTAACTATGGCGCGGCCAGTATTAGTTATCATTATTAGCCGTAATGGTCACTTTATAATACTGGTTCCTTCCACTTTTCTTGGCTTGGTAAAGCGCTTTATCCGCGATTTCAGTGATCTGTTTTCCGCTAATAAAGGTCTCTGCACAGTATGTCTCTACTGGCGCAGGTAAGACTTGGCATACCCCAAAACTCACAGTGACAAAATCTGCCACATCAGAGCTTGGATGAGGTAAGGCTAAGGTTTGCAGTGATTCTAAAATGCTTGCTAGCTTACGTTCAAGCGGAGCGAATGGAATATCACTGTAGAGCATTATAAATTCTTCTCCGCCAAAGCGTGCACACATATCCTCAGCACGTTGAAAATGTTGGTCCAATAAAGCGGCCACGGTTTTAAGTGCTTCATCGCCCGCAATGTGCCCTAATGTGTCGTTATATCTTTTAAAATAATCGATATCAGCCAATATCAGTGTGAAGCCAATGTTCTGCCGCCTTAATAATTGAATTTGAGCTTCTAAGTGCAATTCAAATGCACGGCGATTAGAAATTTGGGTTAACTCATCGACATAGACTTGCTGACTCAATAATGTATTTTGCCTCTGCACTGTGCTCATAAGTGCGTTGAAGTGAAATGATATCTTTCTTAACTCGGTAATAATGTAGTTTTTTGGCAGTTCTTTGTAACGTTGCTTTTTGTCCATGGCTTTAACATGTTTTGCAAGGCGTTGAATTGGGCCAATAATGAACCCAGCAAGCAGCAGATAGACGGTGATGACCAGCACTATCATCGCAAGTACCAAGCTGAGCATACCAAGGCCCCAAATGGAGGGAGTCTGGCTATTGGTATGATATAAGGTAATTTTGAGGATCGGTTCTCCGTTAGTATTGCGGATTAATCTGCGGGTGAAAGGGGTTATTTGGGTCAGTTTCACTGCAGCGTTCCAATCTTTGAGCCCGTCAATATCTATATTACTGTTGACTGGCGTTATAAGTACTGGCGTTGCTGTAAACAGTGATAGCTCATCGATTAGCTCTTGGTTAATGAGGCGGATAAATACCAGAAAACCATTAGAGGCTAAACTTTTGTCAGAAAGTAAAATAGGGGTAGAACTGTAGAATGCCGCCCCTGATTGGGTGGAGATAACGCCCGTTTTAGGGATGACTTTTTTGCCATTATAGGGAGTGTCGATTAACACCCTATTTTCAGGAGAATCCTCAAAGTTATGCAAGTTAAAACTGAGATCGTGTTTGTTTTTATGGTGGTAACCTTTTGAGTATAAGAGCTTGGATTGGTTGTTGAAAATAAATACACCGTCAATTTCTAATCTGATGAATGTATCATTGAGATAGTTTTCAATTAAGTAACGCTGGCTGTGCGGCGAATTAGGTTGCTGCACAAATTCATAGGTCTCATCCCAAACGGCATAATCGTAATTTAGGGTAACCATGGGTTTATTAATTCGATTAATAGCAAAAACCAAGCTATTTAACTCTCGTTCAGACAGCTTGAGCATGGTGGCTTCAAGTTGTGGGATCTGAATGAAAATGCGATAGCTGAGGATCACCGCAGTGAATAACACGACGATGAGCGTAAATACCCTAACTTGAAGTTGGTTGAAACTTAGAGTTCTCAAAATCTCTTAGGTGCCTCTATAAACAGTACTTTTAGTGGCGTGTACTGGCGAGAATTTGAGTTAATTGTAGCAGTGGCTAGATAATTCGCTTGGTCTTTGGTGAGGTAAGTTGTTGTAAATGTATTGCCATTAATCAGCCTTTTGGAAAGAGGCTTTAACTATGCGAGTCGTGAAATTGCGTAAAGAGCGTTCTCGTTTGAGTATAGATAACCATTAAGCTAATTTGAAATACAAGGTGCTTATCACTAGCACCTGCACCACATAAACCAAAAGTTGTATTCGAGCTTGGCGATGTTTTTTGGCTTTCAGATAAATGGTTTTACGGTTAAGTTTTTGTAGTAAAATCAAGATTTTGGTTGATAAAAAACAAAAGTAATGTTTAAGTGTTTGGGAGTTCCAAGCTCCTGTCAGACCTGCGGTTCAAGAGTTTTAACTGCATTATAATATTGATACTCTGCAATGACAGAACACATCATCAACAATCCCCAGGTTGAAACGAGAATAGTAAACACAATGACTCCAAATGAATTTAATATTACCTGACCGAGAGCATAGTAAAGCTGCTTTATACTTTCTTACTTACAAGCATTTATACTCTGCTCAACCTAATAAGCCAACTCTGTTCCAACAACCTTAATATCATCTAGGTTTGAACGGAATACCTGTTGTTTTTAAGCTTGCACTCTCATCAGCTGGAATCGCTTTGATAGAGTCATAAAGGGTGACAGTTTGTTTGCACTAATCGGGTCAATATACAACTTTAAGTCGTTCTCGGTGGCTATGCCGTTCGTATAACGAGTGACTACTCTTACCGTTGTTGGTTGCTGAATGAAAGTGGGGTTCGTTTTCAGGGAGTGCTGATGGGTTATTTTCTGAAAGGTGAAGGGGGAAATATCAGCTAGTACTTTTATACTAAGCAGTGTTTATTACTGTTTTACCTCCTTTTTAAGTTAACTATTATCAATGAGACTAGTTACCTAACCTGACTTTTTTTTATACACTTCCTGTGTATACTCTATGTTAAATGACCGCTTCGATGTTCCCAAAGGTGCAACGCAATGCTTACAATTCTTAAGAGATGCTCTCACTGTTTGTTGACACTCTTTGTGCCTGTGGCGCTTTTTGTTAGCAGTTTCGCCGCGGCTTCTGAAGACCGCAGCGTACATTCATCAGTCGAAAACAACCCCTCACTTAAAACTGAGTTATCTCCTGCATATTTTTATCTAGGTGCAGAGTTAGGGGTTAACTATTATCAGCATGGTTGTGAATCTTGGAGCCTAGATTGTGATAGAAACAGCAACGCGGCTGGTTTTTTTGCGGGTTACCAGATAAATAACCATTTTGCTTTTGAAGCTGCTTATCTTGATTTAGGAGAAGCAAATGCCACTTATTTAGAGGGGGGTATAGCACAAAAGTATCAAGGAACCATGCAAGGGTTGAATTTGTCAGTACTGGGATCTATTGAACTGATCGAGGACTTATCTATTTTTGCGAAGGTGGGTGCGTTTAACTGGCATGGTGAAAACTCAGGGCCATTCTCAACCGTATCTGAAAATGACTGGGCGCCTAGCTTAGGTGCAGGAATGAGTTATCAGCTAACGGATTCATGGCAAGCCCGGTTTGAATATCAATATTTTCATCAGTTAGGTAATGACATCTTAGGTGGCACCAATGCCCATGTTACGGCTATCGGAATAAGTTATCAGTTTGGCCGAACGAGAGCGGCACCAATGACAGAGTCCCCAGTGACTGAAATCAGCATCAATGAAACAAAAGTCACAGCCGCCGTGGTAGCCACGCCTCCGATAGTGTTGGAACAGATAACGTTCCCTTATCTGTTTGACTTTGATAGCAGTGAATTACACTCGAGTGAACCATTGCAAGTCATCGTTGAGCGTTTAACAAGATATTCACAAGCACAGGTTATTTTACGCGGATACTCTGATTCCAGAGGAAGTAGTGCATATAACTTAGCTCTCTCGAAGCGACGAACCACGAGTGTTTATCAATATTTGATTGCTCAAGGCGTCAATGATAAACAGATTGTTAGTGAGTATTTTGGTGATCAAAACCCCGTCACAGATAACTTGACCGAAGAGCATAGGCATTTGAATCGCCACGTTCAAATATTGCTACCACAACTCACTCTTCCAGAAGTCATGCCACAGCAGGAGCAATAATAATGAAACGATTATCTGTGACTAAATTATATATTGCATCACTGTTACTTATCTTGCTATCGGCTTGTGGTGACGGTAGTAACTCAGGCTTTCCTACCGCTGACTGCGGCGGTAGCGATGACCCGTGTGTCAGTGCTTTTACCATTACCCCAAACAAATCCGCCATACTCCTTGGTGATACACAAACATATCAGGCGGTAGCGACGTTAACTGATGGCAGTGAAACAGATATCACAGAGCTCGTCTCATGGAGTGTTGAAGACACTGCTATTGCGGTTATTGATCAAGATGATAGCTTAGTTGTCGCCACTGGATTAGCTAACGGCGTAACGATTATAGCAGCAACTTATCGAGGGCTTAATGATACCGCTGCGCTCTCTGTTGGTGCTGTCACTTTTGGTATTAGCCCGAGTCAAGCCAGTATTCTTACCGGAATGGTGCAGCCCTACCAAGCGTTTGCCATATTACCCAATGGCGTTCAGTTGAATATCACTGAGCGTGTTAACTGGACATCAGACAGTCCCAGTATTGCGACTATGAGTGTCGATGGTGCTAATGTTGTTGCCACTGGGCTTACTCATGGCCTTGCTGTTATTTCTGCGGAGTATAATGGCGCCAGTATTGTCGCCCAGCTCACCGTTATCAATTCAGTCCCAGAAACATTAGTCATTACTCCTGCCAGTTTGGTGATGTCGGTTGGAGCGGCAACGCAATATAGTGCCTATTTGACCACGGTAAACAATGAAGTGATTGATGTTACCTCCTGGGCAACTTGGCTTGTATCTGATACGGATATTGCCAGTATAGATGCGAGTGCTTGGCTAACCGCTGTGGCTATAGGGGATACGCAAGTTCAAGCAACAATAGTGCATGATGGCGTAACGCTCAGTGATAGTGCTGCATTAACCGTTAACCAAGCGACTCTTAGCAATTTAGTCATCAGTCCCAATAATGGCAAATTCCCCGTGGGTAAAATGGGTGTTTACCATGCAGAGGCTTACTTTTCCGATGGTAATGTTATCAATGTTACTCGTGAAGTCTCATGGAGTATTGCCGACAGTAAAATTGGAAGTATCGTCGGTTCAGGGGTTTTTGGTGGCGATAGCATTGCGCTCATTCCTGGTAAAACCACTGTGAGTGCGACATTTTTATCGGTGACTGCGAGTACTAATGTTGAAGTCACCGCGGCGGAAATCAGAGCGATTAGCCTTAGCCCACATGATGAAAAAACGCCAGTTGGTACGGTTATTAACTACCAAGCACATGCCTTTTATTCTGATGGTAGTAAGCGAAATATTACCGAACTTAGCGCGTGGTCAAGTAGTGATCCGAGTATTGCCGCTGTCGGGTTTCGTGGAGGTAAGTCGGGTCAAGCGAATGCATTTAATGTTGGCGTTACTGACATATCTGTCACTTATCAGGATATAACCCAATCGACCTCACTTACTGTTAGTGATGCTGTGGTTAATAAGCTACAAATATCACCGCTATCACCAGAGGTGCCGGTGGGTATAGAAGGGCAATTTCGTGCCATAGCCTATTATTCTGATCATACCACTTCAGATGTCACCGATACGGCATATTGGGTCGTTGACGACTATTCTGTGGTGACTGTAGTGCCTACTGGCGAATTAGGAGGTTACGCTGAAGCCCTAGCTCAAGGTTCAGCTCTACTTACGGCGAGCTTTGATGGCCAAAGTGTCACTACCAGAGTGACTGTCACAGCGGCTGTACTTGAGTCATTATCGTTAAGCCCACCTCAAGTATCTGTACCTGCAGGCACTACGCAGCAGTATCAAGTGTTTGGTGTGTTCACTGATGGTACAAACCACGATTTAACCACATTTGCTAGTTATCAGAGTAGCGAACCCCATGTGGCATCTATTGATAGCTCAGCATTGGCAAGTGCCCATATTAAGTCTGAAAATTTGGTGACCATTACAGCATCATATATCGGCATGCAAGCAACGGCATCTCTATCGGTGTCTGATGGTGTACTTGAATTTATTACGGTGATACCGGCTAAGCAAAACATATCAGTTGGTCATAAGGGGCAGTTACAAGCATTTGCATTTTATACCGATGGCTTAAGTAATGATGTAAGCCAGCAGGCAGCTTGGAGTGTTGAAAATGGCGATATTGCCTCGGTAGATAATACCAATGAAAATGCAGGGGTCGTGCTGGGAATTAGTGAAGGTGTTGATACTGTCACAGCCAGCTTTAAAGGTGAAATCGCGACTAATATCACTACCGTTACGGCAGCTGTATTAGAAAGTGTAAGCATCACACCAGTATCTAAAACCGTCGCAGCAGGTTTGACCCAACAGTATCGGTTATTCGCCCTATTTTCTGACCGTACTAGTCGTGAAGTGACTAATATAAGTGATTGGCTGTCAGGAGATCCCGTAGCGGCTACGATAGATCCACAAGGACTTGCGACGACCTATCAAGAGTGGCAAACCGTTATCACGGGAACTTATCAAGGGTTAAGTGCTAGTGCGTCACTAACCATCACAGATGCCACGCCAAGCCGTTTACAGGTCACCCCGGTTAATCCAAGTAAGCCGCTAGGCACAGTGAGTCAATTTGTTGCTACGGTTTATTACACCGATGGCTATGCTGCAAATGTGACTCAGAGTGCAACTTGGACCTCAAGCAATACTGATATCGTACAGATAACCGCTAGTGGAGCGAGCGGAGGTACTGCTAGTGCTGATAAGGTTGGGGTGAGTGAAATAACCGCAACAATTGATGGGTTATCAGCCAAAACGAATGCTAGGGTAACGGCAGCCGTATTGAGCAATATTTATATAAACCCTGTTATTAGCTCAACAGATATAGGTGATAGGATTAACTACCAAGCCATCTGTAAATTTAGCGATGGTTCATTTCATAATTTGCCAAGTAATGGATTGTGGCAAAGTTCAAATATAGATGTTGCCACCATTCAGGTTACAGGGGTTACCAATGCCTTAGCGACTGCGATTGGTGAAGGTACAACAATTATAACTGCTCGTGTTGGCGATATTGTGAGTAATGAAGCTGTACTAAATGTTACACCGCTAACACTAACCGCTATTCAAGTCACACCCGCAATAGCAAATGTTGCGATTGACGCTCAACAACAGTTTATTGCAACGGCCTATTATTCAAACGGATCAAGTGGAGATGTTACCACGCAGGCTACTTGGCTTTCTGATAACACTGATATCGTGAATATTACTCCCATTGGTGATAATGGTGGCTTTGCTCATGCTATAAGCGCCGGCATAGCGAATATTACTGCTGTATTGAATACTGTTATTAGCAATAGTGCTCAAATTACAGTGGCCAGTAAAACTCTCGATAATGTCCAAATTACGCCTAATAATAAAAGTTATAAAATGGGCCAAACTGAGCAGTATAAAGTCAGTGCTGTCTATGATGATTTGTCCCTTAAAGATGTCACCGCTTATTCTCAAATACAGAGCTTAAGTCCAAATGTTGCCACTTTCGATGCAAATAACATGATGACGGCGGTAGGGAGTGGGACTGCTGAGCTTACGACCGTTTATCAAGGGGTTACCAGTGAAAGAGAGTTCTTACATGTTTCAGCTCCCTCACCAATCTCGCCAACCATTGAGATTACTCCCGTAAGTATTGATGTGCCGCAAGGAACATTAGGTCGCTATACTGCCACCTTGTATTATGCGGATAATACGATCAAAAACATCACTCAGCTAGTTGCTTGGTCTTCTGCAGATACAAGTATTATTAATATCCTGCCCACGGGCGAAAATGCTGGTTTTGCTAGGGCTGTTGGTATCGGTATGACGACGATTAGTGCTGATTTTGAGGGGTTAACAAGTAATACTGCGACCATTAGCGTTAAAGAGAAAGAGTTGGTTTCAATCGAAATCGTGGTCGAAGATGATGCGATATTTCCGAAAGGAACGACCAAACACTTTACGGCCTTCGCGACCTATAATGATGAAAGTGTTGTCGATATTACTCGAGATGCTACATGGAAAATCGATGATACTGCGGTAGCCGTCGTGATCAAAGGCTTAGTATATGGTGTGAATATCGGCACTACTAATGTGAATATCTATTTCGGAGGCAAAGAGAATAGCCAAGGACTCACCGTCACTAATGCAGTCGCTACCGCGTTAGCAATTACTCCTAGTTACTATGAAATGGCTGTACATACGACCTTAGATTTTACCGTTATAGCTCGTCTGTCAGACGGCACAACCGAGAACGTAACTAATGATGTCATTAAGAGCAGTTCTGGGACTGCCGACATTGAAATTATTGACCAAGAAGAGCTGTTTGTTACTGTTGAGGGGATCACAACAGGTAATGCCATCGTCAAAGCGGATTATGATAATCTCAGCGCTAATGCCAACTTGGTGATAATCCCAGCGACTTTGGACTCTATTAGTATCACACCGTTAGACGAAACCATTTCGTTGGGTTCGACTCTACAGTATCAAGCCAAGGCTCTATATAGCGATGGTAGTGAAGTTAATATCACCAAAGATACCAGCTGGAAAAGCATGAATACTAGCATCGCCTCAATACAAAATTATAGCAACGCCGGTATCGCAACTGGAGTATCGACAGGGAGCACAACAATCCAGGCAACATTTAAAGGTGTCAGTACCTCTACTAGCCTTACCGTTGGTGCAAGTTGTGGTAATAAGAAGCCAGATACCATCTATATTCGACCAGAGAATGCAATAATCAGCTTAAATACCGAAATGCAGTACACCCTTTTCGGGCTCTGGTTTAATGGCTGCACCGCAGAGCTTACACAAAACAATGCGGGTAATTGGTCAAGTAGTGATAACAAGCTTGTTGCTATCGGGAAAAAGAATGGTATCGCTTTAGCTAAAAAAGTGGGAGCGACTAAAATAAATGCCAATTACCAAAGCTTAACGGCGACGTCGGTCAATGTCACTGTGACTAATGAGGAAGTGTTGTCAGTCAGTATCCAGCCTGCTCCATCGGCAATATTGGCTAAAGGCGGGTCACTTAACTATCTCTGCTCTGCAAGAACTGCAATTAATGGGATTGAACAAGCTGAAAAGTTTGTTACGGGCCTCGCAAGTTATAGTTCAAGCGATACTAGATTAGCGGTTATTGGTAGCAATAACGGTACGTATCAAACAATTACTGCCTTGAGCATTGCAGGGAATACGACGATTACTTGCAGTTATGGTGGTAAAGATAGCCAGTCTAAACTGACGATTCAGTAGTAACATAAGGGTTAAAGACACTAAATTGTCATCAAAGCAATGTGCTACTCAGCATTTCTATCTTAAATGTCGATAGTTCTGAGCTGAAACTGTTGTTGAGCAAGCCAAATTTCCAAAATGGCCCACATCACTTATTACCGATACTGCAACGACGATAGTATGGGAGTTTCGCTCGTTTGTGTTGGCATTAGGATTCTAGTTTTGGTCTATTGATGAGACCCCTTAAAGCTTAAGTTTTAAGGGGGCGAAGTTCTGTAGCGCTTTCTAGTAATGTCCTTAAGCTCCTAAGCCATGCGCTGTGTTGGTTTCCAGCGTAGTAACTGAGTCGGTAACTTAACGCCTTGTGAGGTTAAGCTATTAACGCGGTTAAGGTACGCTGCGCCATACATCAGGTGCTTAGCCACATCGACGGCATTTCGGTGTTGCTTGTTTTCAACAGGAGTAATCTAGATAACTGCCTTTAGCCTTTAGCCTATAGCTTGAATGCGCCTAGTGCTGGACCCGCCCAGATCGGTAATTCATATCTCGCATAATATGCAGTGGAAGCTAAGCTTAGTGTGTAGCTCAAGGACGAGTAATTGTTTGACGATTTGGTAATCGATATATCAAAATTTCTCATGATTATTGACTTATACCATTCATGTAAAAGGAATTTACAATGATTAGGATATTGGTTTTACTGCTCACTTTTCCTATTTTCGCTTTTGCGCTCGATTATGCTGAATATCCAAGATTTGATAGCACTCAGTCGTACCGCAGGGGGGATATCGTCTCGTATCACAACCACTTATGGGTATCCAAACTCCCAAGTGTTAACCATGAACCCGCTAAAAATTCTTGGAAGTGGGGCCAAGTAGCTCTGACTAACATAGATGAGTGGCGTTATGGCCACTTATACTTTCTAGGCAATGCGGTGAGCCATCAAAAGAAATTCTATTTTGTCAGAAAGTTTGGGTTTGCAAAACCAGAAACGAATAGAGGTGGCTATCAATGGGAGGCGTTTTCTCATCCTGCAATTGGATATGAGCTGCCAGATATCGATTATGAGAGTGCGAACTTGGCTGTTGATGGTGTTGACTCTAATTTCAACGGTATCAGGGATGATTATGAAATCTTTGTGGTAATGGAGCACACTGATCCAGTCTTACGCCATTTAGGTTTGCAGGCTGCACAACTTTATCGAAAGTTATTTGCTATAGCACGGGTAGACATTGATGAAACTTCTATTCAAGAGCTGGCATTACTTACTGACCAGCTTGTTTCTTTACGTGTTTGCAACCGCCAGAACATTAGAACGGAGAATGGTTTCAATGGGTACCAGCATAAATATGTAAATACACCAGAACGCTTTGAGGAATTTTTAATGGCTCAAAAGTTGTTATATGAGGTGCTTGGCGACGACTATGAACCAAAAGTACCCAGTGAGCCCTGCAAATATATTACAAACATTGGAGGTGAGTAAATATGAAATTTTTAATCGCACCAACTTTATGTTTATGCTCATTTTCGGTGCTGTCAGCCCCCAAAACATGTGCAGACTATGTTGATTACCTTCGCCTTTTTTATATTAACGGTATGTTTACTTCATATGTATCCTATCTTGATAATAAAAGGGAATTATCCAAGTTCCAAGAGAGTACCTCAATTCAGAAATTCCTTCAGCAGGGGCCGTAAAAGGCTCGTACAATAATGATGAAGCAGCTTTATTACAGGTTCTTCTGGTGACAAGGCAGAAACTAGAAGATAAGTCTGAGTCAAGTGAAGAGTTAGGTCACTACTTTGATATTTTGAGTCAGTTTTTAACTGGTAATGTAGTCACTGTCGGTGCGCAAAACTATGAGGTTTTACTTTACTCCTTGGCTGAAACGTTGGGACAGTTTTTGTCTAAAATGAACCAAGAACAAGATTACATGACAGCCTATACTGCTCTTAGTAGTGTCATGGAAGGTTGCAGTAGAACTGTTTTAATCTCTCATTCGCAAGGGAATTTTTATGGGAATTCAGTAGTAGAAGGTATGTATTCACAGTTCACTTTTCCTGGTGGGTGGAGACTGAGTCAATATCCAATTCTAGGTCAAGTGGGAGTGGCAAATCCCTCAGAGGTTGTAGCAGGAGATTTTGGTAGGAATAATGAAAATTTAGTTGGGCATTTAACCAATGATAACGACCTTATTATGCAATGTGTTAGAAATATTATCGGTTCAATCGCTTCAAGTTATGACGCTGAATTTAATGCACATGATTGGTCTGGACATGGTTTAATTGATTCTTACCTTCTATCTGCTGGACAAGCTAGCAATTTAGCGAGCCAGATCCTTGATATTGCAATGAATATGACCCCTGTTCCTGTTTATAATCAAACATTATCCTCTTCATCTGCATTCTCAAGTTATGGTTCGTCCAAGAAGAATCAAATTCTTGATTTGAACTTTATTAAAGGTGGTTTATATCGATATAGAACAGTTCCAGTTAGTGCGATTGAAGAGTTTGAAGCCGCGTTATCTAAGGGGCAGTATTTCAATATCAATATAAGGGGAGTTTACAGCTTCGAGAGTATATCCTTGCCTTGAGAGGCAATAAATATAGTATTTTGTACAAATAAAAAAGCCCCCAGCACATCTAGTTTAGAACTAGATGTGCTGGGGGCTTGTCTCTTTTTGCAGCTTACCTTTATCTAAGAGCCGCTCAAGGCGGCTTTATGCCATTCTCTGCGTTGGCTTCCAGCGTAGCAACTGTGTCGGTAACTTAACGCCTTGTGAAGTTAAGCTATTAACGCGGTTAAGGTACGCTGCGCCATACATCAGGTGCTTAGCCACATCGACGGCATTTCGGTGTTGGTAGTTATCTAAATAGCTGCCTTTAGCCCATTGGTTGAAAGCGCCTAATGCAGGACCCGCCCAAATTTGGTAGTCCATTTCACGGCCGACTTCACCTGAATTTGACCAGCGGCTAGAAAGCCCCAAGTACCAGCGGAAGATGAGTGCCATTTTACGTTTAGGGTTGCCTTCAGCGCGTTCAATTTGCTTAGGGTCACGTTCATTAAAGTGTGCAACAGTACCGGCCCAGATCTCATCTAGGCTTGAGCGGAAAACTTGCTTTTCAAGCTTCTCACGCTCAGCGGCTGGAATTGCTTCGATAGAGTCATAACGGGTGTAGAGCTCATACAGCTTGTTGGCTCGCATTGGGAACAAGGTACCGCGCTTAACCACTTGCAGTTTTACGCCCATCTCGAACATATCTGCAGCAGGTGCCATAGTCACATCGGCCATTTCGGTGGTCGAAAGCAACTTACGCGTATGCTCACTGGCACCAGCTTCTACGCAAGCTTGGTTGACTGAACCAGTAACAATGTACGCCGCGCCCATGTTAAAGGTTGCGAGCGCCGCATCGGGTGTTCCAACGCCGCCGCCACAGCCGACGCGAATGGGTATTGGGTACTGGTACTTATCTTGAATTTCTTCTTTAAGCGCCAAAATAGTAGGTAACAGTGTCACTAATGGACGGTTATCGGTATGACCGCCGGAGTCAGCTTCGGCAGTGATGTCATCTGCCATAGGCACAGTGAGTGCCAGTTCCATCTGCTCGCGAGTGATTGAACCATCATCGACCAATTTTTGCAGCATTTTAGCTGGCGCTGGCATCATGAATTTTTCAGCCACTTCAGTACGGCTCACTTTGGCAATTACCTTGTTAGCGATAACCACATTGCCTTGTGCATCACGGCTGAGACCCGCAGCGCGGTAATAGACGATTTGTGGTGTCAGGCCTAAAAAGGCCGACGCTTCAACGGTGCGCACTTTATGCTTTAAAAATAGCTCAACGCTGCCACGCTCTAACGCTGGCTCACTTGGGCTATGAATAAGGTTAAACATGTAAGGGCCGTTCGGCAGTGCTTTTTGAATGCGGTTAATGGCCGCTTCTACGCGGCTAGGGATTAGGCCTGCTGCACCAAACGAGCAAAGGATACCCGCTTGACCGAGTGCGATAACGAGCTCTTCAGACGAAATGCCATTAGCCATTGCACCGGCGTAATAAGCATACTTTACACCGTGAACGCGGCGGAAATTGCTATCACCTAAGCTTTCAGTGCCAAGGGCGGGAGTGAATGCTGCGACAGGCAGGGCATTGCTGTTAGCGGCGTGCTCAGAGACTAGGTCGGCAGTCTGCGCTATACCAAAGCCTTTATTACTATGATTGACCACGTAGCAGCCACGGCTGAAGTCTTTTAGCTGTTGCTCCATCACGGTGGCATCAAAGCTGATGTTGGACTCATTTACAGCCCAAGGCCACGGAGATAGCATTTCGTTTGTTGTCGTAGGATTCATTATATTTAAGACCCTTAATTATTTGTTTTGAGCTACTTGTTCTATTTAAGCTCTTTCTAAATTTTTTCTTATCGCGCGATATTTTAATGGCTGAGGGCGATGCTAGTTCGTCTTGCTTCTAGGAGAAGGCGCGCAGCCTATATTTATAGGTGAGCACCTTCGACAAGGAAGCATGGCGACAATAGCAAGCTAATCAGCCATTAAAGGGCTTCTTCGATAGAGATGGCAATATCAAACACTTCATAAATACGCAGACCATCTTTACTTAGGCTGGCATTACCGGTGATGACCTTCTTGCCATCTTTGTCATCTTCGACTGAAGTGATGCTGACATCCATAGACATCTGCTTGTTTAATGGGTTGATCTGACCACGATACTTCCATTTGATGTTCGACAAAATTTGGCCGAACTTTGGATTTTTAAAGCCCGCACCCAAATCCTTGCTAATCGCATAAGTTTGCATGGTTTCGATAATTGCTTCAACACCTAGTGAGCCAGGCATCACTGGATCTTGATGGAAGTGGAACTGGAAGAACCAATCGCTTGGGTCAATCGTACGTTCAGCATACAGATAACCTAAACCTGCAGTGCCGCCATTATCAACAATCTCGACACTGTCGATAAAGTTAAGCTGACCACCGGCCAAACGGTAATGTGGTTGGCTTGCTGGTGCATTAAAGTGACGAGCACCTTTGTCCAGTAAGTTGACTGTGGTGTCTGCGGCAATGCCTTTTGCAACATGCCAAGGTTGAGTCACTTTACCATTATCCAGACCAAGCTGATCTTTCAGCGCCTCACCTTTAAAGTAACCAAACACTGCGGTGCCGCGATAGAAAGGTTCACCATCAGTACTGAGTTCGAAGCTGAAGCTTTGGATGATGTTGGTGCCGGCCATTACCGTAGAAAGTAAGCGTGAGTCATTGCGAATAGTTTTACCGCGTAAATCCACTTCACGCAGTAATTCACCTGCGCCATCTAGGTTACGGAAAAATAGTTCAAGTCCTGGGAAGCCTAATGTGGTGCCCATGTAACCTGAAATAAAGCCGTTAGGCTGCAGTGAAATTTCCATCAATATCGAGTATGGCATGGTGGATGCGTGGTTATTCTTGTCGAAATACCACGCGTCGCTTGGCACTTCGTACTCAGCAATACACGATGAAGGCTTTTTAAATTCGCCACGTTTACCGTTAACTTCAATAACACGCGTGGTGACTTGCAAATCGCCACAAGGGGTACGTGGTGGGATCATGCCGCGGTAGATTGAAAACTCTGGGCCGAAGCAGTTTTCGATGTTACCCGTAGCAAATTCAAACATGTGATACGGCGTAAACGGCACAGTATCAGGCACACGGTTTGGATAGTCCGGCGTGATAGGCGCTTCGACATGTGAAATTGGGATAACGCCTTTGTTCGGTGCTTTGCTCAAATCAGGAATTTGCGCCATTAGCGGGGCGTTAACTGATGCAGCTTGGTAGCCTTGCTTAGTTGATGCACTCGGTACTTGTTTCTCTGCCGTGCGCTCTAAAAGAGGGTAGCGAACACATTCGTTTTCCTCTTTTATCATCACGCCTAGGTTTTGGAAATCAACCACGGCTTTGCCGTTAAGCAAGATGTCGATATTGGCTTTGGCATACGGGCGAGGACTAAAACCGATTTCAGTGATTTCCATGCGGTAAGTCAGTACGCCAGATTGTGGCAATACCTGTCCGCGACAACGCACTTGTTGCGATGCATTTTCAAGCGGTTGGAAACGACCGTTTTGCGTTTGAGTGTGCATACCTAGGTGCAGCATATAGAACTGCAATAGTTGACCACAACCTTCAGCCATAAGAGAGCCTGCCATCACTTGGTCACCTTGGAAGTGACAAGGGAAGTACCAATGGTTTGCCTCTAGTTGCTTATGGCCTTCAATAAGCCCTAAACCCCAAGTGCCGCCATTGCGGTCAATCTTGCTCACTTGTTCGATCATCAAGAACTTCTCTGATGCGAAGCAAAGTGACGGTTGAGCTGCCCCTTGATGACTAGGACCAAAACAGCCTTCGATATCTGCGCTGAGAAGTTTATGGATCTCAGGGTAGCTAAAGCTGGTTTTAGGACAATCTAGCAGTGGGTTAAAGGTTTTCTTTACGACTAAGCTACGGGCTTTAACTTCGTCTTCAGTGCGAATAACACCTTTGCCGTCAGCCAGTTCTTCATCAGTGAAGAAACCAGCACAACCGCCGTCCATTTTAAGGATCATGGTGTCGCCAACAAAACACTCGTAAGAGAAGAAGAACAACAGTGTTTCGCCGTTACGAGCATAGTTGTTGATCTTAATATCGTAACGCAAGGTGTCGCCGCCACGTGGCAAATCGCCAAGGAAGGTCAGAGTACAATCAAGTAGGCGATAAACACGCTCACCTTTGTTTTCAAAGTCGATACCCAAATAGCTGATCAACATTAAGTCACATTGACCAGACTCTACCGCAACCGCCCATGGGATCTGGCCATCGACTAGGTAAGGCGCATCTTCAGGGATGTCGTATTCAGTGGTCATTGAACAAGGCTTGTACTCGTTCATGGTGGCATCAAGTTTGGTGACACGTGATACCAACAGGTAATCTGTGGTGGGTAGGCGAACGCGACGCGAATAACTGTCGATGATGGCGTAATCACTACCAAATACATTGCCAATATCGCCTTCTGCATATTCCACAAGATCGGCGTAGTTCCAGATACAAGGTTTAAGCGCAGGGCTTGGCGCAATATAAGGCGCGACGTTGGCATGATCCGGCGCAATGACAGCGACGTTAGCAGCGCTTACCGGCATAGCTTGTATAGTGGCTGGTGCGGTTAACACGGGTGCCGGTGCTGATACGATTGCTTGGCCGGTAACTTGTGCCAATTGTTGCTTTAATAGTGCATCGGCAACCAGCATTCCTGCTGAGCGACTTTTCAGAAAGGCATGATGCGCTTGCTGCGCTAATTGCTGATTCTGTTGAAACGCAGCTAAGTCACCTGCTGATACGTCAATTGCAGTGGCTGTATTGCTTACTTGAGTCGGTTTAACTTGAGTCGTCATAGATAAAGTGCCTAATGCTTGAGCCGAAACAGCAGCTGTTACTGGAACGGGGGCAGTTGTTGTACTCATAGGTAAGGTAGATTGCTGAGCTGTCTGTTGCGCTCTGGCAATAATAGGTTTGCTTGGCAGCGGGCGTACGCTAGAAGCGCTACCATTGGCAAATTTGTTCTGAATCGAGCTTAGAGCAGCTAACGGCGCATCATAAATATGCTGATAAATGTCACGACCCCCCAAGGTCACTTGTTTTATTAGCTGATGTTTGGCGTCAGATTTTAGCTCGCTGGCTAAACGTGCACGCAGCGCTTGTTGCTCGATATCGCTCTGGCTTAGCAGCAGCTGAGAAACTTGATTCTCGCTCACGTTGGTCACTATCGCTTTGCTATTAGACACTTTCGTGCGCGAAACCGTTAATAACCCGTGCAGCAAACTTGCCATACCGGCGGCGGCAAAGCAGTGGCCAACACGGCTATCTGCGCTGGTGGTCATCGCGTTAGGAAACGCTGCGCTAAGCGAGTGGCTTGCTGTTGTGGTCGTTAAGCTGCCTGGCGCGATGTTGGTTTCTAGCACACTAACACAGGCGCTATTGGTTGCAGCTTGGCTTAAAAGGGTAGCGGTAACACTTGATAGTTGCTGCGTATGACCAAATGCCAGTGCATCAATTTGACCGTAGGCACGGCCAGAGGTACTTTCATCTTTAACCAAGACAACCGCACCTGCACCTTCACCCACATTCCAACTGTTACCAGTATTAGTACTTGTATTAGTATTAGGCGTCATGGCCACTGGAGCAATACTGTTCTTTAAGATCACCTGCTCAAAACTGCCAGACAAGTCCACTGCAGCAATAACGACGGCATCAAGGTTGTCTTCAGTCATCAGGTTTTGCGCCACATCAATACAGCGGCTGACTGACTGCTCTGCTGCAGAGATGGTAAAGGCTGGACCATTAAAGTCCCACAGCGATGACACGCGAGACGCCATGATGTTACCAATAAAACTGGTGTACTGATTCAGTTTTGCGGCATCAAGGACGCTGTCCATTGCAATCGCTTCGAGTGCTTGATATTCATCTGCCGTTAAGTTCACGCCAATCGCCGCAAGGCTTTGCTGCAACTGAGTGTGCAAGTTAACGCGGCCACGGAACTGATGCAGTTCTAGCTCGGTTTCCATCGCCACTAACACAGCCACCTTCTGGCCCGGTTGTAGCTTGGCATCACGAATGGCTTCATCGGTGACTCGCATCAACATCAGTTGCTGTGAGATCAAGCGATCGTCTTCATTCGGTGGCAGTTTAAAGCGTAAGAAATCCAGTTCGAAATTATCAACATAAGCGCCTTTTGGCGCGCCGTTGAGGCCAAACTGAGCCAATAATTCAGGATGCTTTTCTAAGCCCTTCCAACGCTTGGTTGGCAGGGCAATAAAGGCATCGCTATTAGTTGCAATGGCGGTATCCAGCTGATTAATATTGCTCAGTGGACCAAAGTGCGAGCTTAGCCCGACAATTTTAAGCGGCGCTGGTGCCGCAGGTGCAACAACCGCTTTTAGCTTGGGAGCATCAGCGGAGGTTGGCGTATAAGATTCAAGTAACAGGTGCGCGTTGCAACCACCAAAACCAAATACCGACACACCAGCATGACGGGTTTTAACCCCTGCTATCGTATTGCTGGCTTTATCTGGCCAACCTTGGACTAAGCTTGGCAGTGTGGCTTTACCAAATAACTTATTAGGTGATGCAATCGCATCGCTAATGTTAATGCTTGGCGGCAATAAACCCTCTTTCATGGCAAAGATCATCTTCATGATCCCTGGCATTCCTGCCGCGGTGAGCAAATGGCCTAGGTTGGATTTTGCTGAACCGATAAGCGGCGCGCTCGACCCTTGCAGCTTGTCTCCAAAAAAGGTCTCCATTGAGGTGAGCTCTATTTTGTCCCCAAGCGGCGTTCCGGTGGCATGACATTCAATCACTTCAATGTCTTTTGGTTCTATATCACTGGCAGCAAAGGCACGCTCGAAGGCTTTTACCTGACCTTTAGGGTTCGGGCTCAGTACAAACTGGCCTTTACCGTCATTCGATAAACCGACACCACTGACTACGGCGTAGATTTTATCGTTGTCACGCTCGGCATCTTCAAGACGCTTAAGCACTAATACGCCAGCACCTTCACCGGCGAACAAGCCTTTACTATCACCGTCAAATGGCACTGATACGCCATGATCTGGGTAAGCATGGAAGATTGAGAATCCCATATTGATGAAGAACGGATCTGCGCCAGAAACTGCGCCCGCCAGCATCACATCTGCTTTGCCCGTGCTTAAGTAATCACAGGCAAGTTTGAGTGAGTAAACTGAGCTGGCACAAGCGGCATCAAGACTAAGCTGGGTGCTGCCAAGGCCTAATGCATCCGCAACCACTTTAGAAGTGTTGTGGGCAATTGCGCCGTTAGCACTTTCAAGGGTTGCTTCGTTATTGGCTCGGGCAGTGTCTGCATTGGTCGGGCTGAGCTTAAAGTTGTTGCTGGCCAATTTATCTTGCAGCGCTTTTTCTACTGCACTGTGATAAATCGGTAAAAACAGGTCGTTTGAGCGCTCTGTCGGGAATGACAATGCGCCCATGATAACGCCTGTGCGGCTGAGTAATTCATCGTTATCAAGTGAAATACCAGCATCTTCAAGGGCTTTACGACTGGTGTCGAGTGCCCATAAAAAGCTATGGTCTAAACCGTCTAAGCTATCAGCAGAGAGTTTGTAGCCGGCTGAGTCAAAGCTGAAGTTCTCAATGTAGCCGCCTTTATCACAATAAAAACGGTCTGACTGGCCTTGCACACCTTGGTAGTCAGCGCTGTTTGCACCTAACTTTTTATCGGTCAAGGTGCTGCGAGAATCTCGCTTATCGAGTAAGTTCTGCCAAAACTGTTGCGGGCTATTAGCATCTGGGTACAGAGTGGCTAAACCGACGATGGCAATCTTGCTTTGCTTGCTCGAAACGTGGTTAGAAGTGTTGTCTGTTACAGACATTAGACTTCCCCTTTGAGTGATGTAGTGTCATAGGACGAAGCGACAGCATTGCTGCGGTCTTGTTGGCCTTGGCCAGTGCTATTCGGTCGTTGCTTGCTCAATAAGGTGGTGCGGGCTATCTCGCGCACTAGTCCATCAATAAGCGGTGTGACTGACATTGGCACGCCATGGCTAATCAGTTGCCCTAGTGCTTTAATTAAGTTGACGGCATCGCTGCTGCCTTTTGCATTCATTGGCACAGTGCAGCAAGGTGCGTTTTCAAGTAGCGCGGCTGCGTTTGCATCCTGACTATCTTGCTTCGCAATCTTGTCAATTAAGGTGCAGTTTTGTCTGTCAGCCCCAAGCTCAACAAATAGCTTCGCGCCTTGACGTTGGGCGCTATGGATAAGCGCGGTAAAGTCCAAGGTATGACAAAAGGTGTCGGCAATCGATTGGGCGACAAGCTGGCTATTGAGTTGACTCGCTTGGTTAATCGCTTGATGGCGTGGCTCACTACCACAGAGGTTTGCTGCGCTAATGAATTTAATCTCATTGGGCAGTTCGTCTCGAAGCGGTTGCTGATAAAAGCTAACCACATTGTGATGCTCCACCATTGCTGGGGGAGTATGCATGGCGGTGACTCGATTAGCCGCAATGCCACGTTTACCCAGTGCAGACAGTAACGCTCTACATTGGCTTTCGCAGCCTGCGATGACGCAAGTATCGCCTTGGATGATCGCAATATAGGCGCGCGGGTAATCGACTAGCAAAGCTTTGATAGGCGCTGCTGGGCTGCGAACCACAAAACTATTCCAGACAATATCGGGCTCATTATTGCCCAGTTGCCACGCTTGTCTAACGGCGGTCAATTTTCCTGAAATCACCGAGGTAAAGAGAGCATCTGTTTGGGTTTTGCTAATCAACTCATGGGGATTTTTCCACACCCCAAGACTGGCCCACATCGACGCTTCACCCATAGAGTAACCCAATGCAAAGTCTGGACGAACCTTAAATTCATCGGTTAATAACTGCGTCAGGATATAACTGCTGCCAACACCCGCAATGGCTAAGTCACCTAAGTCCATCGCGGCTGCATGCTTGGGATCTAAATGATAGATCTGCTCAGCTTGCAGCATAGATTTTAGATCGCCTTCACGTTCAAGTTTGGCATATAGCGCTGGAAAGTATTGATGCAGTTCACTTAACATGTCGGCGTAAACCGTACCAACACCAGGATAGACAAAGGCAAGGCCTGCCTCAGCTTGATTACCCAGCGCATGAGCGGTGAAGTAGCTGCCGCTTGGGGTTTTGTACTGTGTCTGCTCGGCAATGGTTTTAGCCACTGCTGCCTTTAATGCACTTAGTTCAAGCTGCATAGCGGCAACTGAAGTCGCATTGAGTACGGCACAAAGCTGAGCTTTTGTCTCTGTTTTAGCGCTATTTGCTTTGTACTGCTTTAAATTATTGACCATGGCTTGCAACACGCTGGTATCACTGTGAGCAGTGTGCCCAGAGTGTTCAGTCGTTAGGGCTTCAAGTTCTGCCGCTAACGTGGTAATCGCAAGGCTAAGCTCTGCTTGGTTGTCACCGCACACGATAAACTGTAAACGCTGATGATTAAGTAAAGATTTAGCCGCGATAAAACCAGTGCCTTGAGCTATCACAAAGCTCACCGATTGCGGACCATTGTTAAAGCTAATAGCTGCAACGCGGGCTTGATGATACTCGGTAAACCAATAATGGCTTCTGGCTTGCTTTGGGCTTAATGCTACGCCGTTATTAAGCTCATCTCGATAGTGAGTGCGACTGGCAAGTTGGCTAATAAGTTGATGCACGGCAGCGAACTGCGCTTTGCTATCAAGGTCATTATGTTGCTCAAGCTTACTTAAATGTGCACCGTCACGCTTTGCCTGCGCGAGTGCACTCGTCAAGCTACTATCTGCACTGTTGCTGTTGGTATTAGCTCGCTGCATGGCAGTGAGCTGTGCGTGTGGATGTATTCTAAGTTGGGCCGCTTTCAACGCGGGCATCATTAATAACGCATGCTCGGTTGTGTTTAGCTGTACTAACTTACCATCTTCAATGGCGCTAATTGTGCGGTCTAACTGTTTTTCAAAACTAGCGTCTTTAAAGTCATCGACAGTGATTTTCACAATACTGTCGACTAACGAAGCCTCTTGTGTAGAGGCTAGCTCTGCACTGTTAGAGCCAGGGTTGTTAAGCCCTGAGCTGTTAACAACAGAGCGGTTAAAATCAGTGCGGTTAAGTTCTGGCAGCAATGCTGTCAGTTCATCATTGTTTAGCTCTATTGATGGCAACACCAAAAGTGCGATGCGCAGTGGCATCGCAATTTTGTCGATGGCTGACTCAGTCGCTGGGCTTAGTGGTTTAGTGGTCACTATTTAGCCTCGCCAAGCGTGTTGTCATGAGCGAGCGTGCTGTTATGAACAAGTGTGCTGTTATGAACAAGTGTGCTGTCATTCGAAAGAGTTGAATGGGCGATAAACGCATCATTCAGACTTTTACTAATGGTCACTTTAGCCGCGGTCATCTTAGCGCTTAGCTCACCATTTTCATGGTACAGAGCCACGTTAGCCGCTAGCGAACGCGCGCTGGTTTTAACCACGTCTAACTTAATAAAGCCGCGCTCACCAAATGCCATTGGGCTGTTGACCACAAACTCACCAATTGATGAGGGCAGGCTAGCCGCGCCATGTTTAAGTCTGGCCCAGACTAACATCGCTTGCAGTAACAAATCTTCAGCAAAGGGCTGGCAACCACCGACATGTGATTGTGCAACAAACTGAGCGCAGTCATTAGCATCAACCTCAGCGAGTTTCACTGTGGTGATTAAACTGTGGTCATCAAATTGCGTCACTGTGTCGATGCCCTGCAAACGTGGACCATGAAACAAGGTTCCGTTGGCATACAGGGTTGCTGCAGTGGTTACCGCTTGGCTTGCATCTAGCGCATACATCGCCGGTGTTAGCGGTTGTGTACGGACAGATGCATTGTCAAAGTCGCTATCACTGCTGGCGATTAATGTCGCTTTATATTGCGGGCGACCTTGGCTACTGATGAGGGCGCTAAGCGTCTTGCCATCATCAGATGGGGTTAACGCTAGCGTCATCTCTTGCGGCGCTAAGTCGTCAAATACAATGCCTTTCAGTAATTTGTAATCAATCACCTTTACGCAAGTACCTAACATTTCACTTGCCGCTTCGCGCATCCATTGGATAGCACACACCGTGGGTAGCACAGGGTTACCGCCAATGCGGTGGTCTTGAATAAAGACCAATGCATTGGGGTTAAGGCGACGAGTGAGTGTGACTGCAGTTAGCTGACCGTGGCCGAACTTTTTTGCATCATGCTGCGAGCGCGATGCAGTTTGCACCTCACCCGCATTAAGCTTTTTTACAGATGCTGCTCCAGTCGAAGCGTCAGCGCCTTGCATAGAGGTACCAACTAACAACTGTGCCCCCGTCTCACTGAGTAGCTGAGTCGCAAATAGTTCAGCGCCTGCTTGCAAAGGAATGACATATACACCGCGGTCGGTGAACATCTTCTTCAATGCTGCTGTGACCATGCCGCCATCCCAAGGGCCCCAGTTAAAGCTCATGACTTTAGCTTGTGGGTTGCGAGCAGTGAACTGCAGCGCCGCCTTGTTAAGGATGTCGTTAGACATGGCGTAATCACTTTGGCCAGTGTTGCCGTAAAAACCTGCAGCCGATGAGAACATCGCTAGCAGTTTGATGTTACTTGGCTCAAGTGTAGCAAGCAGTGCTTTAAGGCCATTAACCTTAGTGCCGTAAACTCGTGCTAGCTCTGCCAGTGTTTTGTCTTGAATATGCTTATCAGCAAGTACGCCAGCACCATGTATTAGGCCGGTTATTTCGCTTGAACGACCTTGTAGTGCTGCGCTAATAGCAGTGGTATCGGTGACATCCATGCTGACGTATTCAGCTGATGCGCCGACGCTAGCAAAGGCGTTTAATGCAGTATTGATTTCAATGCTGCTCTGCACTGGCCACACTAGGGCATCAACTTGCTTTGGCGTTGGCTTTTGACCCGTTGCGATAATATGCGCAATAGCGGCAGATTTAAGCTCGCTGGTTTGCTTACCCGCAGCCCAACTTGGCAATGCTTGTAATTCACTACGACCCGCTAAGATAAAGTGAGACTGAGTGCGACGGGCTAGGGCTAGTGCACATTCGAACGTGACGCCTTTAGCTCCCCCGGTCACCAGTATTTTATCTGAACTGTTTAGCTCTGCTTTCGCCGATTTATTGCTCGCTTCGCCTGCAATTAAGGTTACGCGGCTAATATCGCCGTGCTTATCGGTTGCAATACCCACTTCAGGTAATTGGGTATTGGCATCAAAAAGCTCGTTGGTAATAGCATCTGCGAAGTGCGTTGCATCAACATCGGTGGCGATATCTAATGCGCGGCAAAAAACAGTTGGCCATTCGTGACCGAGTGTTTTAGTTAATCCTGCTAACGCCGCTTGGTTAAGCTCTGCAGTTTGTAATGCTTGAGTATTGAGGTAGCCAAAGCCACCATCAATACGACTGACTGTCACGAAACAACGACGTGCATTGTTATCGACAGTCAACTTTGGTTGCAGCAGTTTAGCCCATAAGAACGCTTGGCTCAGGTGGTTAAAGCTTTGCTCATTTAAGTTTACTGCGTCGCCTTGATTACTATCACTGGCTTCTGGCTGTAGGTGAATGAATCCACCGATTGCACCGAGCTGTTGCTCGATTTGTGCAATGACAGCGTTAATACCAGCTTCGTCTGCTGATGTTGCTTGAAAGCTTGCTACATCGCTTGAAAGCGGTGAATGAGCATTGCCTTCAGGTAGTCGAACAACAGCCACTTTTAGCCCTTGTTTAACCAGTTTCTCTGCTAGTACACCTGCGTTGTGGCCATCATCTGTGATCACAACGTTTGTGTCTGCGGCGAAACAGTTTTCTAATTTGTCCGCCGCACTAAGCTTTTTTAGCGCCACCTCGCTATGAGGTGGTAGTTCAACACTTGGCTCTGCAGAGACTGCAATTGTTTGAGTTGCTGTTGCACTTGAAGAACCATCAGCCAGCTTAGAGTTCATATAGCTAACGATTTCGCCTAAGGTGCGACACTCGGCTAGATCTTCAGGATTGAGTTCAGGCAAGCTCGGAAGCTCATCTTGTACAGTCCCTAAAATCTCAACGCGCTTGATAGAGTCGATACCAAGGTCAGCTTCCATATCCATGCTCAATTCAAGCATTTCAGTTGGGTAGCCAGTCTTGTCGGCAACTACTGACATCATGGTGGCTTGTACTTTCTCTGCAGAGAGCGAGCCCTCAGCGGCTTGTAAAGGTAAAGTGTCTGCAACGCTTGTGCTTGGTGCTGTAGAATTTTCAGCAGACAGCTTAGAGTTCATGTAGCTAACGATTTCGCCAAGAGTACGACACTCTGCTAGATCTTCAGGGTTGAGTTCAGGTAAACCTGGAAGCTCATCTTGTACCGTTCCGAGAATTTCAACACGTTTGATAGAGTCGATACCAAGATCAGCTTCCATATCCATGCTCAGTTCAAGCATTTCAGTTGGGTAACCGGTCTTGTCTGCAACCACTGACATCATGGTGGCTTGTACTTTCTCTGCGCTCAAACCGCTAGTTGCTGTTGAAGCAGCAGGTGCTTCATTAATAACGGGTGTTGCAGATGTAGAAAGCTTGCTGTTCATGTAGCTAACAATTTCGCCAAGAGTACGACACTCTGCTAAATCTTCAGGGTTAAGCTCAGGCAGACCAGGAAGCTCATCTTGTACCGTACCGAGAATTTCAACGCGTTTGATAGAGTCGATACCAAGATCAGCTTCCATATCCATGCTCAGTTCAAGCATTTCAGTTGGGTAACCGGTCTTGTCTGCAACCACTGACATCATGGTCGCTTGTACTTTCTCAGCAGATAGGTCGTTAGATGAAACTGCAGTCACTGGCGCTTCGTTAACACTTGCTGCTGGTGAAAGCTTGCTGTTCATGTAGCTAACGATTTCGCCAAGAGTACGACACTCAGCTAAATCTTCAGGGTTAAGCTCAGGCAGAGCTGGTAGCTCATCCTGCACTGTACCTAGAATTTCTACACGCTTGATAGAGTCGATACCTAAATCGGCTTCCATATCCATTTCAAGTTCGAGCATTTCGGTAGGGTAACCGGTCTTTTCAGCGACAACAGACATCATGGTCGCCTGTACTTTTTCTGCTGATAGGCCAGTGGTTACTGGAGCTGCGTTCACTTGAGGAGCAACACTTGAAGAAAGTTGAGAGCCTTCAGCGGCACTTGTTGAGAGTTTGCTGTTCATGTAAGCCACGATTTCGCCAAGAGTACGACACTCAGCTAAATCTTCAGGGTTAAGCTCAGGCAGACCAGGTAGCTCATCTTGCACAGTACCCAAGATCTCAACGCGCTTGATAGAATCGATACCTAAATCGGCTTCCATATCCATTTCAAGCTCGAGCATCTCGGTAGGGTAACCGGTCTTTTCAGCAACAACAGACATCATGGTCGCCTGTACTTTTTCTGCTGATAGGCCATTAGTTACTGGAGCTACGTTTACTTGAGGAGCAACATTTGAAGAAAGTTGAGAGCCTTCAGCGGCACTTGTTGAGAGTTTGCTGTTCATGTAGCTAACGATTTCACCCAGTGTACGACACTCGGCTAAATCTTCTGGGCTTAGCTCTGGTAAGCCTGGTAGCTCATCCTGCACAGTACCTAAAATCTCAACACGTTTGATAGAGTCGATACCTAAATCGGCTTCCATATCCATTTCAAGTTCAAGCATCTCGGTTGGGTAACCAGTCTTTTCTGCCACAACTTCAAGCATGGTCGCTTGTACCTTCTCTGCAGACAGAGTCGCGCTGACTGTAGGAGATACTGGTGCAGCGACAACTGGCGCGGCAACAGGTTCGATACGCGCTGCGGGTGCAGCTTGGCGCTGAACTTGCGTCGCTGTAACGTGTGGCGCATTCACTACTGGAGCAACTACAGGAGCCGCTACTCTTGGCGCAACGATTGTTGCAACAACAGGTGCTGCTAGTGCAGGTGCAAGATTTTGAGTAACAGGCGCATAAACTGGGCTGACAATCGCAGTGCCGTTAAGCATGTTAAGCGCGGCATTATTGTTGCCTGCTTGCATCTCTAAGAATTGAGTGTGGCTTTGTACTGTTTGTGCTTGTAGCTGATGGAACTGCTCCATCGAACGTTGCAAGCTTTCAGGTAAAGCAACACCTGCGCCAGCCAGTTTAGTTTGCTCAGTCATTAAGGTGGTAAACGTCTCACCATATTGCTGTGGAATACTAAGGAATTGCTGATGCAGCTCCGCTGCTTGTTGCTGCGCGGCAAAGAACTGCGACAATGCATCAGTGCTAACACTGACGGTTGCTGGCTGAACTCTTGCTGCCTGAACTTTGGCAGGTTGTGCGGCTGCACTTGGAACGATTTGGCCATTAGGCGCTACATGCTCATTAGACATTGGTACTGCAATCTCCACGATCTTCTCTACTTCTTTTTCAATAACAGTTTGCACTTCGACGATTTTTTCAACTTCAACAATCTTTTCGACGATTTTCTCTTCGATGATGATTGTGCTTGTAACTGTTCCAGTCTCAAGCGACTTAGCCATTTTAGCGCGAGTCGCTGGGCTAATATGGTTAGCAGCGTTCAGTGTGATATTCATCGGTGAGCGTTTAGCTGGCGCGGCAATATCAGCTTGGTATGGATCGATATTATCAAGTTGCACACCCGCAACGGCAAGTTGCACTGCAGCTTGTTTAAGCTGTAGGTCACTGTCGCCCTTAGGGCTTGGGTTAACAGAGATGATGCAAAGTTCGTTTAACTTGTCGCTCAACGTACCCTGTACTAGCTTTTGCAAAATGTTCTTCGGACCAAACTCAACAAATACTCGCGCGCCAGCATCATACATAGCTTCTAGTTGCGTAGTGAAACGCACTGATTGAAGCATATGTTTCTTGAACGACGCCTTAACCTTGGCAGCTGTATTGTCGTAGAGTGCACCCGTTGCGTTTGAATATAACGCGCGGCTTGGCTTGGTAAACTTGGCAGTATCAATTGCTTTAGCGAAAGGCGCTTGAGCGTGACCGACAAGCTCGGTGTGGAAAGCACCTGACACTGGCAAGTTAATCGCTTTGTAACCTAACTCACTTAGTGCTTTTGCAGCGTCGCCTGTTGTGGCTGTAGGGCCGGCAATGACTGATTGTGTCGGCGCGTTATAGTTAGCCACTTTAACACCATCGAACTTAGCGATAGTACTTTCAAGCGTGGCTAAATCATCCGCTTTATGAATGATGGCAAACATGGCACCAGTGTCAGCTTCAACACCGTCTTTAGCCGCGGCTTTAGTTGCCATGGCATCGCCACGGGCAAAGGCCAGTTTGTAATAGTCGTCAGCTGAAATAACGCCAGCAGCACATAATGCGCTTAGCTCTCCAAAGCTGTGACCTGCAACCATATCGGCATTAAAACCAGCTGCAGTAAATAGTGCGTATTGACCCATTGAAACAGCGCCGATAGCGCTTTGCGCATTAGCGGTATTAGTCAATACCGCTTCTTGTGTCTTCACATCATCTTTATTAAAGACAGGTTTTGGATACAAGATTTGCGATAGAGGTGTTTTGTCGTTGGCGGCAAACACTTTATCTGCAGTGACTAATTGCTGACGCATCTCTGGGTAGTAACAAGCAAGGTCGCGTCCCATGTTGAGGTACTGCGAACCTTGACCAGCGAACAATGCAGCGACTTTGCCTGAGGCTTTGTTTGCAGCATCGACAATGGCGCTAGCACGGTAGCTGATGCCACCCGGTAGTTGCCATTGAGTGTCATCACTATTTGATAGCTTAGCGACGGTTTGCTTAATAAAGGTGGTTAATTCTGCAGCGTTATTGGCGACAAGGCCGATACGCGGTGCGTTGGCGGCGAGCTCACGTACTGTGAAGTTTTCAGCAGCATCTTTAAGGTTAAAGGCAGATTCAGCGCTTGAGGCTGCTAATGCATTCAGTTCTTTGATGAGTGCATCTTTGCTTTGAGCACTGACTAGGAAGCTTTGCGCCACTTGGCGTTGGCGATATTTTGCTTTTTCGCTGTCGATACGGCTATGTTCTGGTTTGTACTCTTCTAATACAAAGTGGAAGTTAGTACCACCAAAACCAAATGAGCTAATACCCGCACGGCGCGGCGTACCATCGACACGTGGTAACCAAGGGCGTGTTTCAGTATTGAGATAGAAAGGCGAGTTTTCGATATCAAGCTTTGGACTCGGCTGGCTAACGTTAATCGTTGCTGGCAATACTTTATGGTGTAGTGCTAAAGCCGCTTTAATCAGTCCAGCGGTACCCGCGGTTGATTTAGTGTGGCCAATCTGTGATTTCACTGAGCCAAGAGCAATGTGCTGCTTGGTGTCATCGCCTTCACTGAAGACTGAACACAGACCGGCAAATTCTGCGGCGTCACCTGCGGCAGTACCTGTTCCGTGCGCTTCGATAAGCCCTAACGTGTGCGGTGCAAAACCAGCATCGTCATAAGCGCGGTTAAGCGCTTTTGCTTGACCTTCAGGGCGTGGTGCATAGATAGATTTAAACTTACCATCTGATGAAGACCCCATGCCTTTAATGACCGAGTAAATTCGGTCGCCATCGCGCTCAGCATCTTCAAGACGCTTCAACGCGATCATGCCGATACCTTCACCAATCATCATCCCTTTTGAATCAATATCAAATGGCTGAATCGTTTCGTTAGTGGTGAATGCAGGCGTCTTTGAAAAACTCATGTACATAGAAGGCGAGTTGTCGGTACAGACGCCGCCAGTGATCATCATCTCTGAGCGACCTTCAACAAGTTCACTAAGCGCCATACGCATAGCGGCTAAAGAGCCTGCACATGCAGCGTCAACCACGCAGTTCATACCACCGAAATCGAAACGGTTAGCAATTCGGCCGGCAATCACGTTACCGAGTGAACCTGGGAACGAGTTCTCTTCCCAATGTACATATTGGTCTTGGAACTTTTTGATCAGCATTTCGCTGTCTTCGTCGCTAATGCCACTGTTGGCAAATACTTTCTTAAGCACAGGATATTGCAGACGCGCTGTTAAGCTGTGGCTGATTTTTTGTCCGCCACCCACGCCTAGCGTAATACCTATTTTGTCTCTGTCGTAACCTTCAGGCAGGTTAGCATCGGCAAGGACCTCTTTTGCGACAATCAAAGACAGTAGCTGTGATGAGTCAGTCAGTTCTAGGATATTTGGCGGCAGGCCAAACTCCATAGGGTTGAAGTCGACATCGGGTAAAAAGCCACCGCGCTTACAGTAGCTTTTATCTGGCGTGCTTTTATTGCTATCGAAGTAATCTTCTTTCTTCCAGTGGGTGTCTGGCAACTCGGTGATAGCATCAATTTTTTCGCTGATAAGATCCCAAAACTTGTTGAGATAACGCGAGTTAGCAAAAATGCTCGCCATACCAACAATTGCCACTGGCATGTCTTTTAAACGTTTATTTAAGCGAATATCAGCTTGCGAGTCTTGTGCTTGCTCTGGTGTAGCTGATGATTGTTCAGGTTTAGAGGTCTGGCTCATTATGAGTCTCCAGTGGATGCTTGTTTTTCAGGCATCTTATTGTTTGTTTTGGGCTTGTCTTTTGAGGTGCGGCGATTTGGCGTCGCACCAGGAAAGCGCTGTATAAAACTTTGATAGTTACTGACAAGTAACTTTCGTAAATGGAACGGCCCATGTTTAAGCACATAGGCCATGTATCTGTTGGTTGCTTGGGTATTACCATCTTGGTAGATGTCGAGGTAGATCCAGTCACTATGAGGATCGACGCCAAGCAAGATTGAGCTGGGTTGTTGTTCGGTTAATTGTGGTGGGATAGTCAAAGAGACCACTTGCACCACATTATCTGCATCAGGGCTTGGCAACGCTAAAGTCTGCGCTAGCGTTTCATAATGCAAGGTATAGGTTTTTACATCACTGCCTTGGGTGATCGGCAGCTGATTAAAATAGCGCATCGGTACATGCGGGCTTTTTATATCGCCCACACGGGAGACCCCGTAGCGCTTTAAGCAGCGCGCCAGTCCTGAGCGAGAAACATTAGGGTTAATAAATTTCTGCGTGGCTGTCAGTAATCTATCGAGTGGCATTTTCAGCTGATATCTTAATCCAACAACAACATATTCCTGTAGCGGCGTTAGCGTCGTGTTGAGATGGTGCGGTGTATTAGGCGTGTTTTCTATTGAATCACGCTTACGCCACTTTCGAACTGTAGCTTCACTGATATTCAACACTTTTGAAAGTTGACTGACACTGAGGTCTGACTCTTGGATGAATCGACGCATCTCTGGTGTCGTGGTGGCATTGCTGTGCCGAGTTTCAGTGGTACTTTGCGTACGCTTATTCGAATTAGTGCTTTCCGAACTTACACTTTCATTAACTTGCTCAGCCATCAATTTAGCGGTATCCGTTAATAATCTACTGGGACTTGATTACGTTTTTGTGACGAGTAAACTTCGCGAGAGTTCACCGTACATCGTAATTTAATCGGTATAATTTGACTACTGGATGAGCAGACTACATCAGGTTTCAGGGCAATACAATCACCTGGGACTTAATAATTACAGATACGACCAGATTCAGCGAACACTTGTAAGTTAAAGTGTTATTTTGTGTACCAAGTAACGTAAATGGGTTAAAGAGTGACCTAGGTCAAATATTGTACTTTGTTACACGTTTATACTTGGTGTTAACAACTCCGGAATATTGTCTTATTGAAAACACCTAAGTTTAATAATGTGACAAAGGAGGCCGTTATGGCTGAGTTCAACACTGAGCAGATCCGCAATTTGGCTGTGCTCGGACACACAGGATCAGGAAAGTCCTCGTTATTAGAAGCATTGCTGTTTCGTGCGAATGCGATAACCTTAAAAGGCAGGGTCGATAAGGGCACAAATCATGCTGATTTCACTGCCCAAGAAAAATCCCATCGCCACAGCTTAGAACCTTCATTTCTCAATCTTGATTACGCCAACCACCACATCAACCTTATCGATACTCCCGGTTTACCCGACTTTTTCGGCCGTGCACTGTTGCCGCTACCGGGTGTTGAGTCGGTGCTATTGGTGATCCATGCGGGTGTTGGTATTGAAACCGTTACAAAACGTGCATTTGAAGCAGCGCGTAGCCAAGGCAAAGTCGTACTCATTGCGATTAACCATATTGATGGTAATGAAGCTGGATTAGCGGAGTTATTGGGTAATATTCAGCAACAATTTGGCCATCGTTGTCTGCCCATTAACTTGCCCAATGCCGCAGCCGACCAAGTCGTTGATTGCTATCTTCATTGTGATGAACAAGCTGAAACCGCCTTTATCGGGGCACAGGCCGCCCGTGATGAGTTAGTCGATACAGTGCTTGAAGAAGATGAGCAGCTTATGGAGCTGTATTTGGATCAGGGCGAGTCGTTAACGCCAGAGCAGCTGCATGCTCCGCTTGAGACTGCATTGCGTATGGGGCATCTAGTGCCCGTTTGTTTTACCAGTGCAGAACAAGATATCGGCATAGGTTCGTTGCTAGAACTGTTAGTGAAATTACTGCCAAATCCACTTGAAGCCAATCCGCCGCTATTTGTTAAAGGGTTTGGCAAAGATGCTGTGCCGATCGATGTCAGCCAAAGTCCAAATGATCACGTATTAGCACATGTTTTTAGGGTGTCAATTGATCCATTCTTCGGCCGAATGGGTGTATTTAGGCTTTACCAAGGCACGTTAAATATTGGAATGAAATTGTTTGTTGGTCACGGACGCAAGCCCTTTAAAGTGAGCCATTTGGCTAAGCTACAGGGGGATAAACTGATTGATGTTAGCCAAGCCATTCCAGGTGATATCTGCGTGATAGCCAAAATTGATGAACTAGAAGTGGGCGCTGTGTTACATGATAGCCACGATGAAGACGAGTTTCATCTACCTGAAATTAAGCTGCCTCAGCCCATTTTTGGTTTAGCCGTATCACCAAAGCGGCGCGGGGATGAGCAAAAAATATCCGAAGTGCTGCATAAATTAGTGGCGGAAGATCCCAGCCTTCAGATTAGACGCAGTGAAGCACTGGGACAAACTATTTTACAAGGGCTGGGGGATCTCCATCTGCAAATAGTATTAGAAAAAGCGCAAACCTTGTTTAATGTCGATATGGACACAGATACACCAGCCGTCGCTTATCGAGAAACGATATTGGCAGAGGCTGCAGCCCGTTTTAGGCATAAAAAACAATCAGGTGGTTCGGGGCAGTTTGGCGAAGTTGAACTTAAGGTTGAACCACTGCCGCGGGGGCAAGGGTTTGAATTTGTCAGTAAGGTGGTGGGAGGGACTGTACCGAGTCAATATATACCCGCAGTTGAAAAAGGCGTTCGCGAAGCCATGTTAGCTGGCGCGCTTGGCGGGTTCCCTATGCAGGATATCAAAGTCACGGTATTAGACGGCAAACATCATAATGTTGATTCGAAAGAGATAGCGTTTGTTATGGCGGGTAAGAAAGCCTTCATTGATGCAGTTGCACTGGCACAACCTGTGATTTTAGAGCCTATTGTTGATATGCAGATCTCGGTAGAGCAAAGTCATGTCGGTGAAATCACGGGTGACATGAACGCTTCTAGGGGCATTATTTGTGGCACTCAAGCTAAGGCTAGTGGCATTGTTGTCGTGAGCGTTGAAGCACCACTGGCGAATGTTGGCGATTACTCCACCAGGCTCAAATCGATGACGGGTGGCGATGGTGTCTTTTCGATGAGTTTTAGTCGCTATGGCATTATTCCTGATAAAGCATTTAAGGCTTTGGCGTTAATTGAATAATCAGTATGTTATGTAACATCTTGTGGGGCTACACGCTATTTTGCGGTATGCCCCTCTGTTGTTTTGCGGTAAAAGAGGCCACAATGATCCTATAAATCACCGTTATTGAGCTGTCGTTGTCTAACTCTAATCCTCCCTGCGTAAACTTGTATTTCTGCCCGTTATCATCTTCATTGATTAAGAGTGAAATAGCGGCGACGATCCGCTCGTGGTTACCACAAGATGAAATTGACAAGGTCGATCGTTATATTCAGCAAACCGCCAAAGTACAAGGTTTGATGGTTCGCGGATATTTACGCGCATTGTTGTCTCACCATGGAAAATTACAGCCTGATGAGTGGCAATTTGAATATGGTGAAAAAGGTAAACCGCGGTTAACGCAAGCTCAGTTTGAGCGAACAGGAATAGATTTTAATCTTAGCCATAGTGGCGATTGGTTGCTGTTAGCTATCCATCAACAGCCTATAGAGGACAAGGTTCCATCGACACTGGAGCTGGGAGTCGATATTGAGCGCTGCCGCACAAGTACCAATATCCATTCAATATTAAATCACTACTTCTCTGAGCCAGAAACCGCCGCGTTACTTGCTTTACCCAATGAGTTACAGCGTGATCGCTTCTTTGATTTATGGGCATTGAAAGAGTCTTATATCAAGGCTAAAGGGTTGGGTTTAGCGTTGTCGCTTAAATCGTTTGGCTTTGATTTAAGCACAATGGAGCAGCGTATATTGGCACTTAAATCGAGCGAACACACTAAATTTGGACAGTTAAAATCGGGATTTAGTCAGCAGATGGTGTTCAAGCAGGGGGTTGCTTTACAGCTCTTTAGCAGCAAAACAGAGGTGATGGTTGCTGCTACAAATGACACGCTGGTGGAGGAAGCGGCCAATTGGCATTGTGCTTTGGGACATTTGGATGACGATTATCGCTTTGCTATTAGTGTTAAAGGGCTAAGTTGCCAACACAAACCCATCGAGTATGACGCAGAAATAGCCTCGATTAATGATGTCGTTAAAGCGATGGCTTAGCGCTGGGGAAGCGGTGTCAATATGGCTGATAGAGAAGGGACGCGATATGCGTCCCTTGTGATGTGTTAGCTTTCTTGGCTTGTTATTTCTTAGGTGTTGGCACAATTTCAAATTCTGGATTGAATTCCACCATGCTGCCCGCTATTTTACTAAAGGCTGTTTTGTCGCCTGTAATTTTAGCATCACCCGATGCCAGTAGTGCTTTGAGGGTTGTCTTGCCAAGTAGGATTTGGGTCACGTCTGATTTATTGACGATGAGGTTAGCATCTGCTGTTTGTTCATCATCCACCACATTGTTACTCAAGTTACCGTTGCTAAGCTCAATGTAGAGAATACTTTTGGTATCTGGCGTGATGATGTTCATCTTCACTAGACCGTGTTTCGCTGCTTTTTGGCTATCGATTTTCACGGCTAAAAAATCGAATAAGGTTGGCATATCCATCTCACTAATCACATCTGCTGATGCTGTTTTAGGAGCCCCTTTTTGAATGCCTACACGCAGCTCTTGGGCGCCGGTTAAGTAGATGTTTCTCCAGCCTGCACCTTCAGATTGATAACCTAATTGCTCATAGGTATCGGCTAAAAGTTGTCTTGCTGTATCATTATTAGGATCGGCCATAATGACTTTGTTTAATGCTGTAGCAACAAAGCGATACTCCCCTTGGATGTAGTCACTTTGGGCTCGTTTAACCGTTGCTTCCGCGCCCCCCATATACTCTACAAACTTGGCAGATTCTAACTTTGTTGTTAATGGGTTTAAGTTGGCAGGGTTCATATCAAAGTAACCTAAGTACTTATTGTAAACCGCTTTGGCATTATGGCTATAGGTGCCGTGATAACCGTTGGTGTGCCAGGTTTTATAGACAGTCTCAGGAATAGTCGCTTGTATTGCATCGCCAATATCTTGAATGCCTACGCCATTATTGGCCAGCCTTAAAGTTTGGTTATGTACCAGACCATAATTATCACGTTGTAGGCGCAAGAATTGATTGACCTCTTCATTGCCCCAAACTGGCGCCGAATGTGCAGAAAACAGTACCTCAACTTTGCTGCCAAAGGCAGTGATCATTTCGTTGATATCTTTTGACCATTTTAGTGCGTCACGCACTTTTGCCCCGCGTAAGGTGTAGATGTTATGCATACCTTGGTAGGTCAGTTCGCCGCTCCAAAGTGCATTCTTTGAAGGAATAAAAGTTATCATCTCAGATTCTGCTTCAGTACCTGATGCATCCATAAACACCATTTCAAGCCCATCTATCTTAAGCGTTTCCCATTTGCCTTTGCCATTTAAGGTGTAGTCTGGTGCGACATAGGTGATTTCACCTTTTGATAAACCTTTGCCCAACGCGGCATCGACAATACCGTGGTTATCCTTACCTAAAGTGGCCCCATATTGATAAGCTGCGCGGCGACTCATCGCGTTTCCAGCCAGTACGTTTTCATCAACAATCTCTTTGGCGATGTTGTGTGATCCATAGACTTTCACGTCAGGAAACATCTCTTGAACGCCGCGAGCACCACCAAAGTGGTCAGCATGACTATGAGAATAGATCATGGCTACCACAGGAAGTTCACTGCCTTCTGGCAAGTGTTTTAGTGCGAAGGTCAGTGACGCCTTAGCCGCTTCTTTAGTCAGTAATACATCGTAAGCAATCCAACCAGAATCGCCCTTAATGAGAGTTAGGTTTGATAAGTCTGTCCCGCGTACTTGATAGATCCCGTCGCTCACTTTATATAAGCCATTAGGCACCATATTAAGTTGAGCTTGACGATAAAGTGATGGGTTGACCGAATCGGGGGTTTGCTCACCAATAAAGGCAAATTCAGCGCGCAGAATGTCTGCAGTCGCTTTATCAAATTTTGCGATAAGATTCTTAGATGATTGCTCAAATGCGGTGGTATCTGCAAAGTTGAGCGTTTGGGCAATGGCTTGGTTATGCTTAATCGTATCTGCAGTCGCGGCCTTGCCCTCATAGTGCACGGTTATATGGTCGTGTTCATGTTGTGCAGCATTTGCAGTTGAAGACAGGCCCAGTGTTACGCTACTGATGATCGCGATTGTAAGCGGAGATATTTTCATTGTGATTCCTCAAAGGTCGTTCATAGAAGGTTCATAGCAGGCTCTTAGCAGAGTAGGGGAGCCTGAACCGAGTCAATACAAATTGAATTGAGGCTAGTGTAGAGTGCTTGTGTTATTTAGTAATTATCGCTAGATTGCTAATTAATATTCACAGTGTAAATAGTATTGAGTCATATGCCGCAGACAAAACAGTTTGACCTTAATCTATTTCCGGTATTTCTTGCCGTGTATCGCTGCCGCTCATTTAGCCGCGCCGCAGAACAACTTGATTTAACCCAATCTTCAGTCAGTAATGCGATTAACCGCCTTAAAAAACAGGTAGATGAAGAGTTGTTTAATCGTGTTGGACGCGGTGTTGAACCTACAGCTGCCGGACATGATTTATATCAACAGTTGGAGCAGCATTTCAATGCTATTGATGGTGTTGTTGCGGGTTTGGAGAAGTTTGACCCTAAAATACATCAGCGTGAATTCTACGTGTATGCCAATGAAGTGATAATGCAACTATTGCAAGCGCCAATAGATAAGCTGACGGCTGACTTGGCGGTTGATATTATCTTTAAGGAGCCGCCATCCAATGAGGAGCAGTTACAGTCTGACTTGCAGTTTGAGCGTATAGATCTTGCCGTTGACATAATGAGCCAAATACCAGTGGCGTTAAATGCAGCCCTGTTGATGCGCGATAAGTTGGTCTGTGTGGCGAGAAAAGATCATCCAAGGATCCAAGATACACTTAACGTTAATGCCTATTTTGCTGAAAAGCATGTCATCTTCAAAATGCGGCGCTCAAATCTAGCCATCGCGGAACTTTATAGCGAAGCCGTCATGCCGCAACGTAAAACCTATAGTGAGCAATCGTCGCTACTGACCATGTTAGCCACAGCATCAAAAAGCGATGCTATTGCCATCGCTTCCACTCATTATCTTAAAGAGTATGCTGAGCTGTTTAATCTGACGCAATACCCATTGCCTTTTGATACAAGGCCAATTGAGTACCATATGATTTGGAGTAAAAAGTTGCAGAGCAATAGCGCCAATGCTTGGCTAAGAGAGATGATAGCTTTACAAATGCAGGCGCTAGAGACTTAAAAAATAAAACCGAGCATTAATACTCGGTTTCGTGATGTCTTATTGTCTTGCTAAGCGTTGGTTCTCAGCTGGGTTTTCAAAATCACTACGATAGGGGTTGATATCTAACCCGCCACGTCGAGTGTAACGCGCATAAACCGTTAATTTTGCACATTGGCAGAAACGTTTTAAGTCGACAAAAATACGCTCGACACATTGCTCGTGAAACTCATTGTGCTGTCTAAATGAGATCAAGTATCTAAGCAGTTTTTCGCGATCAATTTTAGGGCCTTGATAGCGGATCATTACCGTACCCCAATCAGGCTGAGAGGTAATTAAGCAATTTGATTTAAGTAGATTAGAGGTTAGCGTCTCGGCAACCATCACTTTGTCATCAACACTGTCGACAAGGTAGTCTGGGTTAAAGTTGTAGTCGCTGACTTCAATATCCAAATCATCGATACAAGTGCCTGGTAGTTCTACAATACGTTGATGGCTAAAGTTTTTCGGTTCAATTACTTTAACGCTAACATCACCTTGTGCACATTGGCATAGATCTTTGGTCAAGGTAGATTGAACCGCTTCAACATCATCAAATTGAGTTTGGTTAAAGCTGTTCAAATATAACTTAAACGACTTAGACTCAATTAGGTTGGCACTTTGAAAGTCTAGGCTAAACTCCGCGATGGCGACCATTGGCTTACCTTTGGCATTTAGCCATGAAAGCTCATATCCGGTCCAAATATCACAGCCGTGAAACGGCAGTTCGGTAGTAAGGCCTATTGCGTCACGGTTCAACTTACGCGGCACGCCCTGCAGTAAAGACGCATCATAATGTTCTTGGTAGCCTGTGGACTTTCCTAATGTAAGCTCTGAAAGTTCGGGTGCGTCACTATAGGGATCATGATGTTGTGTCATCAATACGGTTTCCATGTCAAAATAGACTCTTATTATAACTGATTTTGGGATCGGCTTAAGTGTCTTCTTTACCTGCTCTGGATATTTTTTTAAACGACTACCAACAAGCCTACTTAGATGCGTTGGGAGAGTACCCTCGATATTATGCGCAGCAACAAGCGTCAGAGTGTATTTTGGGCGATGTTGACGTTGGTTCTGAAGAAGCATTGCAATGGAAATCAGTCTCGCGTGACGTGCCGGGTGTTTTTGATAATGTCGAACATGCACTAGAGCTATCTTTACATGCCGATCTTAGTGCATTTTATGGGGCACATTTTGCCGCGCCATTGATGTTTGACTCACCTTGGGGAACGGGAGAGTTATTGCAGGCGTGGAGCCAGACTGATTTTGAGTATCTACAGCAGAATATCATCGGACATTTGATGATGAAAAAGAAGCTCAAACAAGATCCTACCTGGTTTATTGGTGTGTTTGATGATGAAGATAAAATGATCACTATTAACAATACCGATGGCAGCGTTTGGATTGAAATCCCTGGGGAAAATCAGAGTAAAAAGTTAGCAGATTCGTTAAATGGTTTTATCGCTGAGCTTACGGCGCGAGTGACGCCACCGGTTAAGCTGGTGGAAGAAGATATGCCAGTACTCGATCACCCAGGTATTTGGCAGCGTATGAAAATAATGTGGCAGAACTTACGTGGGAAATAGCGGGTAAAATTTAACGCTAGAAGCTTAAACTATTAGCTTGAAAGAAGAGGTCTAAATTGCACTGCAATTTAGACCTTTTTTGTCTCTTTTAGAGATGATCCCAAGAGATATTCGACACGATACGGCATGGTTCGCAGCGGAAGTGAAACATATCCAATAGCGGCTCATCTAATAGCCAGTGGTCACTACCACATTTTGGACAGCAACGTTTTTTCTCATTGGCTAGGCTTTCTCCACCAACGCGATAAAGATAGTAATAGGTTGGGATTTTTGTCAGGAATTCAACTCGGCCACGCAAGTCCCAGCCGCGTCTAAAGAGGTCACTTTTGTGGCTGGTTAGCTGCTCAAGTGCTGCAAACTCGGCTTTAGTCCCCGCGGCCATTTGTATTTCATCACAAGCTTGCCATTCGGTTTGCCAGCGGATCAGCCGTTTATGATCGCCATTGGCTGTCGCTGGTACTTGGTAAAGTGGAATTGGCTGCAGCGTATCACCATTTCTTAGTGGCGAGCACATATGCACATAACTGGTATAAAGCAGCTGCCAACTTGGTGTCTCTTGGCTAGACACTTCTGAATTGATATCTTGGCCAATATACTTCTCGCGAGGAGCAAGTAGTTTAGCGTCTGTTAATTCAATTAAGGTTTTCTCGACCCAAGGGCTATTAAATCGCTTGGCAAGGCTACTTTTTTCTGGCATCAACAAGCGAGCTCTAAACTCACCGTCATTGAAAGCGACAGCAAATTCTCGACCGAGTATTTGACCATTGGCGCGATAAGCTTCTAACAAGCCATTAATGGCTTTTTCGGCGGCAGTGATTGTCGTGTTATCGAAGCATTCAAATCTTAATTCAACAACATGCATTATTTCTTGGCTCCACTAGCATTAAGCGATGCTGATTCAAGCGCTGTTAATCTGTTGATTACGGCTTGATAGTTGGTTTTAAGGGTTAACAGCTCCTGCTCAAGTTGCGTAATTCTTTGCTGTTGTTGAGTGTTGGTTGGAAGTTGCAGAGGTGCTTGCGCTGATGCGGTTAACTGCGCCTTAGTCGGGATTGCGGCTTTGTCTACAGCATTCATCGATTTGTACTGTTGTAAGCCTTGGATCAAAGTCAGCATTGCAACACTGACACCTAGCTTAGTTTTAATTAATGCAAGAGTGGGTTTTTTACCTTCATCGCTGAGCTGTTTGGCGGCGCAGAGTACTTGGTCTAGAGGGCTCATCGTTGGTTAAATTCCTTACTCATTAGTATATTTAGTTCATTAACAGTAATTAATTAAAATTAAATCATTATTAAACAATGCTTTAACATGTGGCATGTAGTTTGCTTTAATGATATTTATAAAATCAATATAAATACAGGAAGTTAATGTGAAGAATAATCTACTAAGTTTAGCGTTTTTTGGGATAGCAAGCATAGGGTTAACTGGTTGCGTTATCAATGTAGGTGATGGTGAATCTGATTGGGATAACAATGGAGCTTGGGAGAAAATCCAAGAAAGTAACCGTGACGGCCTATCGAGGATCTCACTGGGGATGTCAAAAGAGCAGGTGACAACGCTAATGGGTACTGCTGATTTTAATGAAGCCTATATCCAACAAGATAAAGAAGTGCATGTGCTGTTTTATCGCACACAACGAGTTAAGGGCGACGGCAAGACAACCAAAGATGAGTGTACTCCCGTGGTTATTAGCAATAATGCCGTTGTTGGATGGGGCGAAAAGGCCTACACCAAAATATAATTATCTTTCTATATTTCTTTAATATGGTGAAGTTACTTTCTTAATAGGGTGTCTAAATGGTCAATTAAATCCGACCATTGGGCATCTTCCGCTAATGCCTCTGCTAGAAAATGTTGCTGTGATATTGTCCAAAATCCCGCTTGATGAATAAGCAGCCCTTTAGTAATCGTATGTTTTCGTATAAACAGTTCAATTGCTTTAGCATCACTTGGTAAACCGAGCTGTTGAAATAGATGTTCTAGATCCAAAGGGGTGGTGTCCATGATTAACGCTCCGTTGCTATCGTGTTGCTTCCAGTATGGTAGAAAACGACCTAATCCTCCAAGTTTAGTATCGATACTTTTTGACACCCAATGACTCATCAGATGCTCGTTTTAGAACAACATTAAATTTCTGACAAAGTGAATGTTGATTATTAATTGCACTTTTCTATGGGCTTGTTACATTGGTATTTATGTGATCTAGGTCAAGGAAAATAACAATGGAAAATCAAATCATGGAAGAGTGTCGAGCGGTCTATCTAACGGCTGAAGATTTACGTATTGCCGCCTCAATTCTTTACAATGCTTACCACGATGATCCATTTTTTATGGATGCACTCTATGATGATGACAAGGTGCAATATGAGCAAAAACTGCGTGGCGCTATTCGTGAAGAGTTAAATGCGCTGTGGCAACAGGAACAAGGGTTAATCGGCATGTTTTCTGGAGAACGACTGATAGGGGTTGCCTGTATTGCCACTCAACAAGTCCCGCTTGGTGAAGCCCGTTACTGGCATTGGCGTTTGAAAATGTTGATAAGTGCTGGTTGGCAATCGACCCAAGCTTGGATCAAAAAAGAACACCAAATTATAGAAAACCTGCCCAATAGTCGTTGCGGTATTTTGCAGTTCATTGCTATATCAACAAATGAGCAAGGCAAAGGTTACGGTAGTCAATTAGTTAAAACAGTATTGAGTTGGTGTGATGAACAGTTGCAGCTTGATGGCGTTGGTGTGTTTGTTAGCGATCCAGCACATATTGCATTATTTTCGAATCATGGTTTCGACAAATTGGAGGATCTAGAAATAGGCAAGGTGACGGGGGAATTGATGTTTTATCGAGGCCAGACTAATGACTAAACGTTTTAATAATTTCGCTGAATTCTATCCCTTTTACCTGTCGCAACATCAAAATATAACGTGCAGAGCGCTACACTATATTGGCAGCTCTCTGGTTATCTTAGTGACTATTTTCGCGCTCTATTCAGGGCAATGGTTACTGTTATGTTTGTTACCCGTCATTGGTTATAGTTTTGCTTGGATTGGGCACTTTGTATTTGAAAAGAACAAACCGGCGACATTTAAATATCCCATTTATAGTTTAATGGCTGATTGGGTGATGTTATTTGAAGCCTTTTCAGGCAAGAAGAGATAAAAATATCGGATTCGGATGTCCTTGGCGTAAGAGATCTCTTACTTTTATGTGGGACATCAAATGGTAATACTGTTGATATAGTCACTATAGATAGTCTTAGTTGTTTATAATCAGTACGTTATAAAAACCCCTACAAGTTGCGTAAATGTTACGATCTTGAGTGTTTGCTAAAAGACCGTCGCACTGGACTGATAAGCGTATAAAGTTAACTCAAGCAATCAATTGGTAAGCCTTGTTAGCGATAGAGTTCGCTGTAAATCATCATTACCATTTTGATTCTCAAGTTTACATATTTAGTGAGTGGATAGGCCAGCTGCTAGTTTAAGGATAAGTTAGCAGCCATTGGATATAGATATTTTAGTCATATCTA
>NZ_PJBM01000248.1:0-42268 GCF_002836075.1 Shewanella sp. GutDb-MelDb
CATGTTTTAATATTACGTGTTTAATTGGCAACGCTAAAAAGTGTGATACCAAAAACAATAAAAATAACAGTGCATGCATTTAAGGATTATGAAAAATTGAAATACTCAGTTTATATTTCGGCCTGTTTGGTTTTTATGTGTACAGCCATAACAAATAACGCGATGGCGACATCGATCAAATATCAAACACCTTTTGAAAAAGCCCAATGGCTTTTTTCAGGGGATCCATTTGGCTGTGAAATTAATCATAGAGTGCAGAGTTTTGGTACTCTGGGACTTATCGCCAATCCTGGTGAAGTACTCACTCTATCGCTGCAAGCTGACTGGTTGAGTTTAGATAACACCCAGAGCCAAGCCTTTGTCGTCCCTCCTTCATGGCAAGCACAAACCCAACAGCCTATCGCGACAACCTCGCTGCATTGGCTCGGTTCTCAGGCATTAGCTCAACACAATACCAATGCATTTTTAGAAGCGCTCGAACAAGGCTCCACCTGGCAAGTTAACATTGCCACACCAGAGAGTAGCAGCTATCAAATAAGCTCCAGTCCGATCTCCACCCAAACGGTCGCGAATCAATTTCGGATCTGCCGTCAACAACTGCTGCCTAAACCCTTTCGTTATTTGCGTCGTCTTGAGTTGCAATTTGCGACCAGTTCAAGCCTGTTAAGCGCTGCACATGAACAAGACCTTTATGCTATGTATCGCTATATCCAAGCAGATCCAACGATCGCTGAGGTCTTAATCGATGGCCATGCCGATGCATCTGGTGACCATCTCGCTAACTTGGTGCTCAGTAAAGCGCGCGCTGACGAAGTGATGTCTCGACTCATTGAGCTCGGAGTGCCAGCACAGATGATCCAAACACGGCATCACGGTAACCGTGCCCCCGTAGCCAGCAACTTGGATACCGCAGGGCGAAAGCTGAACCGCAGAGTCAGCATACGTTTAGTGAAATCAGCAACGCCGTCTGCTTTGGGAGCATCAAAGTGAATCCTTCTAGTTTAAGGTTTATCGACGCCCAACTACCGCCATCAAGCCTGAAAAAATTAATTCAGCAAGGATTTAGCCTTTGGCAAACCGATGATGACAGCGCTCCATGGCTGAGCTTAGTGAACCTTTCTCAGTGCAACAGCCACAATGTTGCTAGCCAGCTAAGGCAGTTTCCAGGTAAACACCAAGTCGCGCTGCTAGAACCGGAGCAAACCGAACTCGCCAGTATGGCAATGCAATGTGGTGTCCAAGACTACCTACTGCTGCCAATAGACGAAGAGCAGCTATGTTCTCTACTGCAGCGACTACGCCGACTAGAATTACCCAATAATGAGTTAATTTGTGCAGCCCCCGTCAGTCGCCAACTGCTTATGCTTGCTCATCGAGCAGCAAGTACCGAAGCCACAGTATTACTCACTGGCGAAAGTGGTACCGGTAAAGAACCTCTGGCTCGCTATATTCACCGTCATTCCGACCGTGCTGAACAGGCTTTTGTCGCCATCAACTGTGCCGCCATCCCTGAAAGTATCTTAGAGTCCATTCTATTTGGTCATGTTAAAGGCGCCTTTACTGGCGCCACCACCGATCAACCCGGTAAGTTTGAATTCGCCAATGGTGGCACCATCTTGCTCGATGAAATCGCTGAAATGCCCCTCTTATTGCAAGCAAAATTGCTACGTGTTTTGCAGGAAAGAGAAGTTGAACGCTTAGGCAGCCACAAATCAATCGCACTCGACATTCGTGTTATTGCTGCCACCAATAAAGATCTGCGTCAAGCCATGCTCGATGGTCAATTTAGAGAAGATCTGTTCTATCGCTTAGATGTGCTCCCGATCAAAATATTACCGCTTAGGCAAAGGCGCGAAGACATTTTGCCAATCGCTGAGCATTTTTTGCAACGCTATAAAATGTTGACGCTGAACCAACAGTGTTACTTCAGCGAACAGGCACGCAATGTACTCCTAAGCCACGATTGGCCTGGCAATGTCCGCGAGCTCGAAAATACCATACAACGCGCACTTGTCATGCGCCGTGGGCAAGCCCTGCAAGCTGAAGAGCTTGGCTTAGCAAGTCAAAATAGTAGTGCACAGCTCGAACCCAATGAGTCAGGCCTAAAAGCCTCAAAGCGTCAGGCAGAGTTCCAATACATTATCGATACCTTAAAACGCCATAATGGCCACCGAAATAACACCGCACAAGCACTTGGAATGACCACCCGAGCTTTGCGATACAAACTGGTACAGATGCGAGAAGAAGGCATTGATATAGAACAAATTTTATCACCTTCAGGTCACGCGGCGTAAGTCACTACTAGCATAATTAAGGAGCACTAATGTCAAATGCCAACATCGCCAGCGCCCAATCAATGATCCAGCAACTCAGTATCCACTCTGAGATGGCAAAGGGGGCAATAAAAGTAGGTGTTAATCCTCGAGACTTGGGGCTTCAGCCTGCTTCATTTACCGAGCTGATGAAGCATAAGGTTGCCGCAATCAATGCTGATCAAAATACCTCATCAGCCTTAGTTCGAGCCGTAGATAGTGGTGAAAGTGATGACTTAGTCGGCGCTATGGTCGCATCGCAAAAGGCCAGCCTGTCATTCGCAGCCATGATTCAGATCCGAAATCGTTTAGTGCAAGCATTTGATGAAGTCATGAAAATGCCTATCTAAGCCATGTATATCCAGTTAATCACTCGTGTAATAACGCCCAAAAATCAACTCGCCTTTTTGAGCAAGGAATAAGCAAAGCATGTCGACCACATTGACTCAAACCAGCCCAGCCATAACCGATGTAAATGGCAATAATGATCGTCTTAACACCTTGAAGCAAAAATGGCAGCAGTTCAGTCATGGAGATAATTACGCCGCGACATTGGCTATTCTGGCTATCGTTGCCGCCTGTGTCATCGTGTTGATGCTGTGGAGTACAGGTCGAGGTTATAGTCCGCTGTATGGTAATCAGGAAAACGTCGAAACCTCCCACATCATTGAAGTACTCGAAACCGAAGGGATCCGTTATCGCCTCGATCCCACCAGTGGATTGGTGTTAGTACCTGAAGACAAATTGGGTAATGCACGTATGGTACTCGCCGCTCGTGGCGTTAAAGCCAAAGTTCCTTCCGGCATGGACTCGCTCGATGCGTCGACCATAGGCACCAGCCAGTTTATGGAACAAGCTAAGTATCGCTATAGTTTAGAGGGTGAGTTATCACGAACAATCATGGCACTAAAGGCCGTTAAATCTGCGAGAGTGCACCTAGCCATCCCCAAGAAAACCCTGTTTATCCGCCAACAACCTGAGCTACCATCAGCCTCAGTGATGTTAGCGCTTTATGCTGGAAAGCACCTACAGCCTGAACAAATCACCTCTATCGCCAACTTGGTCGCAGGCAGTGTGGCTGGCATGACCCCCGAACATGTGCAAATTGTCGATCAAGAGGGTAACCATTTAAGTGCTGATATCAATGCAAGTCAGGACATCACTCAAGCACGAGACAAACAACTACAATACACCCAAGAGCTTGAGCAGAACTTGGTTAGCCGCGCCTCAAGCATGCTACAACCTATTCTCGGACAGGATAATTTTCAAGTACAGGTTGCCGCCACGGTAAACTTCAATCAAGTCGAAGAAACACGTGAATCACTTGATCCACAAACTGTTGTGAGTCAAGAAAATCAAAGCACAAAACAAACCAGTGGCAACATGGCTCTAGGGATCCCCGGCGCCTTGAGTAACCAGCCCCCGACAGCAACACCTGGCACCAACAGCAACAGCAACCTCAACCAACAAGAAAGTCGTCAGTTTGAAATTGGCCGCTCAGTTAAACACACCCGTTACCAGCAGATGCAGTTAGAAAATCTTTCTATCGCGGTGCTCCTCAATAGCCAAGCCGCTGGCGAAACAGGATGGAGTCAACCTCAACTCGACCAGATAAGTAACATGGTACAAGGCGCGATTGGTTACTCAACCAACCGTGGCGATCAATTCAGCATCAGTAGTTTTAATTTTGCGCCAATAAAAGTGGTTGAGTTTGAACCCCTGCCTTGGTGGCAAGCCGAAAGCTACCAAACATATTTACGTTATTTAATCGGTGCGATTTTGGGGCTAGGGATGATCTTCTTTGTGCTACGCCCATTGGTACAGCATTTAACGCGCACGGTTGAATACAACGTCAAAAAAGACTCGCTGGACGCTCCGACCCCCTTGATGTCATCAGCAGAAGCCAGTACCAATAACGCCATTAGTGATGCACAGCATCAAGCTGATGCCTTGTTGGACATTGAAAATACCAACGTTAACAACAACTGGAACAGCAATCTCAGCTTACCCGCACCGGGCTCACCATTAACGATACAAATGGAACACCTCAGCTTGCTCGCCAATCAAGAACCAGCACGCGTTGCAGAGGTGATATCGCAGTGGATTAGTGACCAAGAAAATGAACAAGCGTCTCATCAGGCTTAACAGAAATAGGTAACCAAAACAGTGAATAACAATGAAGTCACAATAAAAATGGACAACCTAGAGCAAGCCGCCATGCTGCTGCTTAGCATGGGTGAAAAAGGGGCTGCTCAAGTCATGTCTCACTTGGATCGCCATGATGTACAACACTTAAGCCACAAAATGGCACGGTTATCGAGCATAACGCAAGACGAAGCTGAAGCGGTGCTTGGGCGTTTCTTTAAGCGTTACCAAGAGCAATCAGGTATCGCTCGGGCCTCACGTACTTATTTGCAAAAAACTTTAGATCTCGCCTTAGGAGACCGTGTTGCTAAAAGCCTGATTGACAGTATCTACGGCGATGAAGTTAAAACCCTCATTAAACGGCTTGAATGGGTCGAACCGCAATTACTGGCCCGCGAGATAGCTAACGAGCACAGTCAACTGCAAGCGGTGTTATTAGGCTTACTGCCCGCAGACAGTGCAGCACTCGTGCTGCAAGGCCTGCCCGCTGAAGTGCAAGATGAAGTGCTAGTGCGTATCGCTCAACTTAGTGATATCGACCGAGAGGTCGTTGATGAGCTTAAGCAACTTGTCGAACGCTGTATGCTGATCGCTATGGGGAAAAGTTACACTCAAGTCAGCGGTGTCCGCCAAGTTGCCGACATTCTCAACCGTTTTGAGGGCGACAGAGAGCAATTAATGGAGATGCTCAAACTGCATGATAAGCAGCTAGCCAACAATGTGGCAGACAACATGTTCGACTTCATTATTCTAGGACGTCAGAAGCCAGAAACTTTACAGGAAATCATGGAAGTCGTGCCTGCTGATGTACTGGCTCTTGCCCTAAAAGGCATCGATAGCGAGCTTAAATCCACTTTACTTAGCGCCTTGCCAAAACGCATGTCATCGGCCATCGAAACCCAAGTCGAAGCCATTGGTAGCGTACCATTAAGCCAAGCTATTGCCGCTCGTAAAGAGATCATGGCATTAGCAAAACAGATGATGGACGACGGCGAATTCGAGTTACAACTGTTTGAAGAGCAGGTAGTAGAATAATGACCGATACTGTCAATAAAATAGATCCTCGCTGGCGTCTGGTTGGCCATCACGCACGCCGACACCGTTTTTCACCTCTGATAACAGAGAGTAATGCCGACACTGAAACCGCTGGCTGGCAAGATTTTCAACAGGCATTCGATAAAGGCTACAGCGAAGGCGTGCAAAAAGGCCATCAAGCTGGCTTTATCTCTGGTGAAGAAGAGGGACAACAAGCAGGTCATGCCGCGGGTTTCAACCAAGGTCGAATCGAGGGGCAGCAAAAAGGTAAAGACAATATTGATGAGCAGCTCAATAGCATCATCACCCCCTTAAGTGCGCTGCAATCTCTACTTGAAGAGGGACACAATCAGCAGATTTTGCAGCAACAATCTTTAATCTTAGATCTCGTCAGACGGGTATCTTTGCAGGTGATCCGTTGCGAACTCACCTTGCAGCCGCAACAGATCTTAACCTTAATAGAAGAAACCTTAGCCGCACTGCCAGACGACCCTAGCAATGTCAAAATTCACCTTGAGCCAAGTGCTGTAGAAAAACTTAAAGAGTTAGCAACAGATAAAATTCAATCTTGGAGCCTCGTCGCCGATGCCAGTATTAGCGCCGGTGGCTGCCGTATCGTCAGCGAAACATCTGATGCTGACGCGTCAGTAGAAACTCGCCTTGATCGCTGTATGGCTCAAGTGGAAAACCACTTGCAAGACACTCCAATTATACAAGAGCAACCATTACACGAGACTCAAGTTGAAGCTTAGTGCTGATATTCTAAACTGGCCCAAGATCCCAGTCGCCCAAGTCTACGGACGCCTCACTCGAGTTAATGGTCTTTTACTCGAGGCTGTTGGCTGCCAATTAGGCACCGGCGATCGTTGCCATATCGAATGTCGCGACAATCAACTCGTCGAAGCAGAAGTGGTCGGCTTTTACAAAGACACACTGTGTCTCATGCCTATCGAACCGACCAGTGGTCTAATGCCTGGCGCACGCGTCATGCCCATTGAGGGACGCTATCAAATTCCGACCGGCTTAGGCTTGCTTGGCCGAGTGCTTGATGGCTTGGGCCAACCTCTTGATGATCTCGGCTGTATTAAACATATTCCTCAAGTGCCCTTACAGTTCAAAACAACTAATCCGCTCAAACGAACACCGATCCGCGAACCATTAGATGTTGGGATCCGCGCGATCAATGCGTTGTTGCCCGTAGGCCGAGGCCAGCGCTTGGGTCTGTTTGCAGGTTCAGGCGTGGGTAAAAGTGTCCTGCTGGGCATGATGACTCGCTTTACCGAAGCCGATGTTGTTGTTGTTGGGCTCATTGGCGAACGAGGCCGAGAAGTCAGAGAGTTTATTGAGGAATCACTGGGTGAAGAGGGGCTTAAACGTGCCGTTGTCATCGCAGCACCTGCCGATACCACTCCTTTAATGCGCATGCGCGCAATGCGCCTGTGTCATCACATTGCAGCGGGTTACCGCGATCAGGGCAAACACGTGTTAATGCTGGTTGATTCATTAACCCGTTATGCCCAAGCTCAGCGTGAAATAGCTCTCAGCTTAGGTGAACCCCCCGCCACTAAAGGTTATCCACCTTCGGCCTTTGCACAACTGCCTCGCCTCGTGGAAATGGCAGGCAACAGTCAGCACCCGACGGGCACCTTAACCGCGTTCTATACGGTGTTAACCGAAGGTGATGACCAGCAAGATCCGATTGCCGATTCAGCTCGTGCGATTTTGGATGGCCATATTGTGCTTGACCGTAAGCTAGCGGAGCAGGGGCATTTTCCAGCAATTGATATCGGTGCATCTGTCAGTCGCTTAGCAACACAAGTCGCTCACCCTAATACCTTAAAACAGGGGCAATGGTTTCGTCACCTCAACAGCCGCTACAACGAAGTTAAAGACTTACTGCCTTTGGGCGGTTATCAACCCGGTAACGATCCTGATATGGATATGGCCGTAAGTGCCTACCCACAGATGGCAACTTTCTTACGCCAAGAGACTCACACTCAAGCCGATCTAACGCAAAGCCTTAACGCATTAGAACTGTTAGTCAGTAAAATGGGCTTCTCTTTGACAGCTGGAGACACTGAATGAAGCAATTATTGAGGTTGTGCCAACAAGAAGAGAAAAAACTGAGTCAGCTTGGGCAACAAAGAAACGCAGCCCAAAGCAAAATGGATACCATAGAACAACAAAAGCTGCAGTTAGGGCAGATGATTTCAGACTATAGTCACGCGAATGCAACTTGCCCATCAGCCCTGCTACTGCAAAACAGTGCGCAGATGGTGCAAGTGATCGAGCCGATGTTAAAGCAGCTCACCCGTAAACAATTGTTATTACAGCAAGAGCATCAAAGAATGCATGGACTATGGCGCCAACAGTTAGGACGTCAGCAAGGAATACAGTGGCTGTATAAAGAACGCTTACAGCAACATGAACTGCTACAGCAAAAGCAAGAACAGAAGCAACTTGATGATCTGGCTGGGCGTTATTCCCGTCGTTAATCAGGTAAACAATTAACGTGTGTCACCGTAATCGATAGCATTATCGTTATCTCGATTCAGCAGCTGACTGATGACCTCTTGCTGTGCCACTAACAATTGACCATTAGATTCGTTGACTAATTGGCTATCTTTAACCAATAACAGCAGATTGTCCCACAGTATAGAGACCTCTGATGCCGATGCTGCTGGTAGCTTGCTGATCAAGCTCACCATACCGCTCGCGCTACCAGAAAAACCTAAGGCTTCTAACATTTTGCGGCGTTCGCTCGCCTTTCGCATCAAGCTAGAGCACAATTCAGACTGGTGCTGGTTATGATAAGTTAAGCCATTATTATCGCGCCGCTGCATCAATTCACGCTGGCGTTTTAGTAAGCTTTTTAGTTGTTTATAACCTTCAATATCTTGACGAATGCCTCGTACAATACGTTGGACTAACTCACGCTTGCTACTCGTCGGCACGGATTCAACCATGTTGCTGCACCATAGTTTCAGCCAGTTCCTCAAGGTTTAACTCAAAACTACCATCAACCAAAGACTGACGCAGCTGCTCAACCTTGCTTAGATCAAAGTCAGGCAACTGCTCTAAGCTGTGTTTAGTATGTTCTAGCAGTCTGCAATCTTCACTGACTTCCTGCTGGGCCTTAATCGGCGTTGCAACAGGCTTTTCTGGCACAGGTATCGCACTTTGCGTTTTGCTTTTGCTCATCCCCATGTCAGCACTGATCGTGCTACTTACTTTGCTAATTTCCATAATTTCTGCCTTAAATTCGCCTACTATAGGAAGTAAAGCGACCCTTTAACGCCGATCTGAAATAACCAAGCCATTTATTTAGGCTAAAACGTAAGCGATGTTAACCCCGCTTAAAATAGGGTCGACACCCGCCCTTTTGCTATCGGATAGGCTGAGATAATTTTACCCGAGCTCAAATTTTTAACCCGAATGGCTTTGCCCTCGCCACCGCCTTCCAAGGCTTCACCGGGCATATTGGCGTAAAAGCCATTACTGCGGGCCTCAATGATCACTCGGTCGCCAATATTAATCCACTGTGGCGCACTTAATTGCAGCGCCTTAATCGGCTTATAACGACGTAACTTTCGCACCACTTGCCGACCAATAATATGCTCGATATCGGTCACTAAATCTTTATCTGCTGCACTCAGTTTTAACAGCTTCCAATCAATATCCGCCGCATTAATCTGCTCGCCACGCTTTAGCACGCGATTGGCCACGGGAAGCCTGGCACTCACATCGACTGACGCTCGCACATATAAGCTCCAGCCCATCGGCTCACAACTCACCTTGCGCTGCACATTACCTAAAGGAACCCGCCTGCTGATTTCAATCGTTAGTGCCGACGAGCACGTCGCGAGTCTTTTAGCCCCCGATGGCACTTTGATATCGACGGTAGACTCAAGTTGACTCAACCCTGCTTGCTGCTGCCATTCACGCAGTTCTGCTGATAACAATTGCGTAAATTCTCGCTCAATTTGTACCGCTGTACCTGTGTTCTCTTGCGCCAGACTTAATGGCGGAAATAAACAGGAAACACTGAGGAGGAAGTAGGAAATACAGGTTCCGATCTTTCGCCAAGCATAAACGTAAACCATTGAAACACCTCGGTTATAACTATTGGCACAGTAATTGGATATACAAAGAGTAATTAAGCAGGACATACCATACTAGGAGTCGGAATGGCTATCAACCTTGATGCCGCATTAGGTATTCACCCACAGACATTAGATTTTAGAGTCGAGCGCAGCAAGATGCTGGCAGGTAACTTAGCAAATGCCGAAACTCCCGGCTATAAAGCGCGTGATCTCGACTTTAAAACGGTGATGTTACAGATCAATTCCGGCATGTCTCCAGACCGCAATTACCAAGAAAGCTTTCGTGTGCCTTACCAAACCTCAGCTGACCAAAACACCGTCGAATTAGGTAAAGAGCAAGCTAGGTATTCGCAAAACGCCATGGATTATCAAACTAGCCTGACTTTCCTCAACATGAAGATCTCAGGTTTACGCACTGCTATCGAAGGTCAATAAGCCACTATGTCATTTTCTGAAATTTATCAAATTGCTGGTTCTGGCATGCATGCCCAAACCATTCGCCTTAACACCGTTGCCAGTAACTTAGCCAATGCCGGCGCCGCAGCAGAAAGCCCTGAAGAGGCTTTCCGTGCTTTAAAGCCCGTTTTTACCACCATCTATAAACAGACTCAAGAAGGTCAAGTCGCCGGCGCGCACGTGGAAGTCTCCGCCATAGTGCAATCTGATGCACCACTGGATCTGCGCTATGAACCCGACCATCCCTATGCTGATGAGCAAGGTTACGTGGCCTACTCCAACGTTAATACCGTTGAAGAGATGGCAGACATGATGGCCGCCAGTCGTTCATTCGAAACCAATGTTGAAATAATGAACCGTGCCCGTTCTATGCAGCAAGGTTTACTGCAATTAGGAGCCAAATAATGAACGTCACCACCAGCAGCAATAACAGCAATGTAAATGCACCAGGCACCATCAGTTCACCCGGTAACGATTCGGCTTCAATCAAGAACGAATTCATGACCTTGATGATTGCCCAAATTCAAAACCAAGATCCAACTAATCCCATCGATGGCACCGAGTACGTGACACAGTTGGCGCAATTTTCTCAAGTTGAAAGCCTAGAACAAATGCGCGCTAATCAGTCAACGCAGATGGTGTTGATGGAAAATCTTGGCATTGTGCAATCTGCGCAACTCGTCGGCAAAGATGCCATGGTGCCTGCGTCAGAATTTAACATCGATAACTCACCGCTAGAGGGCAAGGTCTATCTCAACAATGCCGTTGAAGAATTGAGTATCGATATCCTTGATAGCAATGACGAAGTGGTACACACATTAGAGTTAGGCTCACAAGAAGCAGGGGATAAAGACTTTACGATTAACCCTGAGGCATTAGGTCTTCCACCGGGTGATTACAGTATCGTCGCCAACACCACTGCAGGCGACGTCACTAAAACTGCTGACACCTTCATCCAAGCAAAAATCGAAAAAATACACTTTATCAGCGCCTCAGGAATGATGATGGCTGAATTAGGTAATGGTCTTGGCACTGTCTCTGTGCTGGAAATCTCTGAAGTTTCATAACTGGTTAGCAAAGGATTAATCGATGTCTTTCAATATTGCGTTAAGTGGCTTACAAGCAACCACACAAGATCTAAACACTATCAGTAATAACATTGCTAACTCTTCAACGGTCGGCTTTCGCAGCGGTCGCAGTGAGTTTTCAGCCATCTATAACGGCGGCCAAGCAGGCGGCGTCAATGTGATGTCCACCAGCCAAAACTTCTCTAACGGTGGTAGCTTAACTTATACGGGTCGTCAGCTTGATATGGGCATTCAGGGCGATGGTTTCTTCGTCCTTAGTGGCCAAGATGGCAATACTATGTACGCTAGAGCAGGCATGTTTAACCAAGATGCCAACGGTTTTGTCACCGATCCTGCAGGTAACCGCTTGCAAGGTTATTCAGTGGGAGCTACAGGTAATCTGCAGACGGGTAACGTGGCCGATTTACAAATACAAGCAGGCGCTTTACCCGCCAAAGCCACAACAACCTTAGGTTTGGTCTCTAACTTAGATGCCAGAGTGGATATTATTGATCCCCTAGCCACCCCATTTGATCCCGATAACGCAGCCACCTATCACTCATCAAGCACAGTCACCGCGTATGACTCGCTGGGTAAGGAACATGCCCTCACTCAGTACTATACCAAAACGGCTGATAACACTTGGTCTGTGCATTACATGATGGGTAATACCGATGTGACACCTGCTGGCGGCCACCAATTGAGCTTCGACTCTGACGGTATTCTTACTGGTGGTAACTCATTAACTTTGGCGATCACCGATCCTAACATTATTGCTGGCGCATCCAACATGAACCTGGCACTCAGTTATGACAAGAGCACCCAATATGCCTCTGACTATAACAACTCTAGCCTGAGCCAGAATGGCTATACCTCCGGTGAACTAAACGGTATTCGTTTAGATGATAGCGGTATGCTATTTGGCACCTACACCAATGGCCAAGAACAACTGCAAGGCCAAGTCGTATTGGCTGACTTTAATAACCCTAACGGCTTAACACCGACCAGCAACAATGCGTGGACAGCAACGAATGCCGCAGGCCAGCCAATTATCGGCACACCCACTACAGGCACCTTGGGTTCAGTCGCTTCTGGATACCTTGAAGGTTCCAACGTCGACACCACTGCCGAAATGGTCAACTTGATGACAGCGCAGCGCAACTATCAGTCAAACGCCAAGGTGTTAGATGCCAATTCAACGATGCAACAAGCATTGCTAAACGCGATTTAGGCCTAACTCATGGACAGAATGCTCTATACCGCCGCCAGAGGCGCAGCCCGAGTGATGGAAGCACAAGCTATCCGCGCCAATAACTTAGCCAATGCTGATACTACTGGCTTTAAAGCCGATTTAGAACGCGTTAACGCCATGGTCGTTGCCCCAACAGGTAACAGCTTGCAAACTCGCGTATTGGCGCAAACCCAAAGTAGCGGATTTAGTCAGCAAAGCGGGGCATTAAATCCGACAGGCAGAACCTTAGATCTTGCCATCAATGACGCGGGTCTATTTTCGGTGATGACCGCTGCAGGCGAAGGCTATACCCGATCAGGCGCTATACAGCCAGACGCCAATGGCCAACTCACCTTAGACGGTCGTCCCGTCGCTGGGGTCGATGGTCCCATCGTGTTACCCGAGTACCGTGAGCTATTTGTCGGTGATGACGGCAGGTTAAGCATTATCGCTGACGATGGCGGCATCATTGAAGAGATTGGCCAACTGAAACTGGTTAACCCCGATATCAGCACCATGAGCAAAGGCCTTGACGGTTTACTGTATCCCGCGGATCGCCAGCCATTGCCTGCCAGTGAGGAAGTGAGACTTAGCAGTGGTTTTCTTGAAGCCAGCAACGTTCAAGCAGTGGGAGAGCTCATTGCCGCAATGGACTTAAGCCGTCAGTTTGAAGTGCAAGTCAAACTAATGAAAAGCGCCGAAAAACTCGCAGAAGCTGGCAACAGACTACTGCGTGATGCCTAGATTCGATTTGAAAGGACAATAAAATGCAATCAGCTTTATGGGTCAGCAAAACGGGCTTAACCGCTCAAGATACTAAAATGACCACCATTGCCAACAACTTGGCAAACGTAAACACCACAGGTTTTAAACGTGATCGTGTTGCCTTCAATGATCTTTTTTACCAAGTGCAACGCCAGCCAGGCGGTCAAGTCGATGCCCAAAACGAACTGCCATCAGGATTACAGCTCGGCACAGGTACCCGTGTTGTCGGCACCCAAAAAGTATTCACTCCCGGTGACATGCTTACCACCAATCAGCAACTCGACCTCGCGATTGAAGGCCAAGGTTTCTTCCAAATTGAAGAAGCGAATGGCGACATTAGTTTTTCCCGCGACGGTCAATTCTACCGCAGCAGCGAAGGTCTGATGGTGACTTCGCAAGGATTACCCATGGTGCCCAACATTGAGATCCCTGAAGACGCGCTCACCGTCACTATCGCGACTGACGGTACCGTCTCAGCACAAATGGCTGGCCAACCAGATGCACAAGAATTAGGCCAGATCACCCTCGTCAATTTTACCAACCCTGCAGGGCTAGAAGCCCGCGGTAATAACCTTTATCGCGAAACGGGCGCATCGGGTGCGGCAATAGAAGGCATTGCCGGTGACCAAGCACTGGGCCAAATACGCCAAGGTGCGCTAGAAGGTGCCAACGTCAATGTGGTGGAGGAGATGGTCGAGATGATCTCTACTCAGCGAGCGTACGAAATGAATGCCAAAGTCGTCTCGGCCTCAGACGATATGCTCAAGTTCCTAAACCAAGCTCTGTAAAACGCGCTTAATCATTGACTCAGTAATAGAACTCGAAAAGGGAGCCCCAATGCAATCAACACGGATAGGCTTAAGTTTAGCGTTGATACTGCTATTGTCTGGCTGTATCGCTCATATTCCAGAACCTGACACAGAGCCAGGTAAGCCTGAATGGGCACCGCCAGAGATTGATTACAGCCTACCTGATGCAGAAAACGGCAGTGCTTATCGTCCAGGCTTCATGCTAACGCTATTTAAAGATAAACGCGCTTTTCGAGAAGGCGATATTCTCACTGTCGCTCTAGATGAGGAGACCTATTCAAGTAAGCGGGCCGACACCAAGACCAATAAGGTCAGCGGCATGTCAATTGATGGTCAAGGCTCGACGGACGGCAGTAGTGTCAGTGGTAGCGGTGAAGCGAATATGGGTCGTTCATTCAACGGCACAGGCTCAAGCACGCAGCAAAACCAGCTATCAGGTTCTATCACAGTCACTGTCGCCAAAGTGTTGCCTAATGGCGCCCTGTTGATCCGCGGTGAAAAATGGCTGCGCCTCAACCAAGGCGATGAATACTTGCGTTTACTGGGGCTTATTCGTACTGACGATATAGGTAACGACAACACTATCTCGTCGCAACGTATCGCCGATGCGCGAATTATATATGGCGGCCAAGGCGCCATTTCAGACAGCAACCGTATGGGTTGGGCCGCGCGTTACTTTAATAGCCCTTGGTTTCCGTTGTGATGATTTGTTTGAGAGTTCAAATTTCAGGATTGTGTGAATGAAAAAAATAGCCATTTTTATCCTCAGTATGTGTCTAGGCTTATCACCTTTGCTTCCGACTCAAGCGCAGGAGAAAGTCCAGCATCGCTACCTGATGGACATTGTCGATGTACAAGGGATCCGTGATAACCAGCTAGTCGGTTACGGTTTAGTGGTGGGTCTAGATGGTAGCGGTGACCGCACCCAAGTGCGTTTTACCAGCCAATCCGTCGTCAATATGTTAAAGCAATTTGGGGTGCAAATTGACGGTAAGATTAACCCTAAACTTAAAAATGTCGCGGCTGTTGCTGTCCACGCTACGGTTCCTCCTTTAGCGAGTCCGGGGCAGAAGTTAGACATCACGGTGTCGTCACTGGGTGACGCCAAAAGTTTACGCGGTGGCACGTTATTGATGACCCCAATGCGCGGTGTTGATGGCGAAATTTACGCGGTAGCCCAAGGTAATCTAGTGGTTGGTGGTGTATCAGCTCAAGGTCGAAATGGCAGCTCTGTCACCATCAATGTGCCTACAGTGGGTAATATTCCCAATGGGGCGCTGCTCGAAGCGCCGATGCACAGTAACTTTAATGAAAACGAACACATCGTATTAAATTTGATCGACCCCAGTTTTAAAACCGCACGCAATATCGAGCGAGCGGTTAATGCGCTTTTTGGCCCCAATGTCGCCGAGGCCGATAGCAGCGCTAAAGTGATCGTACGTGCCCCAAGCTCTAATCGCGAGCGGGTTACTTTTATGTCGATGCTAGAAGAACTGCAAATTGAACAAGGCCGTAAATCGCCACGCGTCGTCTTTAATAGCCGCACTGGCACCGTCGTCATGGGCGGTGATGTTGTGGTACGTAAAGCGGCAGTCAGTCACGGTAACTTAACCGTAACCATCGTTGAACAAGAATTTGTTAGCCAACCTAACGGCGCCTATTTAGGCCAAGCACAAGGTGAAACCGTTGTCGGTTCCGACAGCCAAATTGATATTGATGCGGGTGATGGTCATATGTTCGTTTGGCCAGAAGGTATCGCCCTTAATGACATCGTTCGCGCCGTCAATAGTCTCGGCGCATCGCCGATGGATCTGATGGCCATCTTACAAGCCCTAAATGAAGCGGGCGCGCTTGAAGCTGAATTGGTGGTGATTTAATGGAACTCGATAATAACCACAGTTACTTAAACCAACTCGATGCGGGCGAGTTGATTAAAGCCAATGGCGAACATGGCGCATTGAAAATGGTAAGCCAGCAGTTTGAAGCACTATTTTTACAAAACGTATTGAAGCAAATGCGCTCAGCATCAGATGTGATGGCCGATAAAGACAGCCCGCTGTCTTCGCAAAATAACGGCATGTACCGTGACTGGCATGATGCTGAACTTGCAGGCCGCTTAAGTCAGGTCCAAAGCACCGGATTAGCAGAGGTGATGATCAAACAATTATCAGCCGGACTTAAGTCTGACCCTGAGACGGTCGCCTCTAGTAATCAACCCAGTAGCGATACTAATACTCGTGCCATGCAGCCCGCCTTGATATTGCCCTTTGTTAGCAAGCTGCCAGAGTAAGTCACGTTGTTGATTAGCCCGTATTTAACCACAAATAAGGATTTAAGATGAGCATGCTCAATATCGGTATGTCAGGACTTAATGCCAGCATGGCTGCCCTGACAGCCACGTCTAACAATGTCGCTAATGCGATGGTGCCGGGATACTCCCGTCAGCAAGTCATGCTCGGCTCTGTGGGTAACGGCGTTTACGGCAGCGGCTCAGGGGTGATGGTTGATGGTGTGCGCCGCATTTCAGATCAATACGAAGTCGCGCAATTATGGAATACCACCAGCGACTTGAGTTTTGCTAAAGCACAATCAAACTATCTGGGTCAGGTCGAGCAGATCTTCGGCTCCGAAGGTAGCAGCATTTCAGCCGGGCTCGATCAGCTGTTTGCTTCACTGAACTCTGCAATGGAGCAACCTAACGAGATAGCCCATCGCCAAGGTGTACTCAACGAAGCCAAAGCACTTACGCAACGCTTTAACTCCATCAGCGAAGGGCTTAACTCACAGGTCTCTCAGGTCGAAGGTCAAATAGGCGCTTCGGCAAAAGAGATTAACAGCCAATTACAGACTATCGCCCGCTTTAACGCTGACATCCAAAAATCCAGTGCCAGCGGTAATGTGCCGTTAGCCCTGCTTGATGCCAGAGATGCTGCGGTAGATGACCTCTCTAAAATTGTCGATGTCAATGTGGTCGAGGATGCCAACGGCATGCTCAATATTTCCTTAGCGCAAGGCCAACCATTGTTATCTGGCACCACCGCATCGAAAATTATCGTCAAACCTGATCCTGCTAACCCACAGTTTAGCCAGATTAGCATTCAGTTTGGTCAATCCAGTTTCCCGCTTGACGAAGCTGCGGGCGGTAATTTAGGCGCGCTTATCGACTATCGTGATAACAGCTTGGTGGATTCAATCGGCTTTATCAATGAACTGGCCACCACCATGGCCGATGAGTTTAATGCAGTGCTTGCCGGCGGTACCGATTTAAACGGTAATCCCCCGACTCAAGATCTGTTTCGCTATGATCCAACCAATCCAGCTGGCAGCTTAACGATGACCTCTGGTTTTACCGCGGGCATGCTCACCTTTGGTAAAGATGGTACCCCTGGCGATAACAGTAACTTGAAAGATCTCGTCGAGCTCGCCAATCAAAACTTCACCTTTAGTTCAATGGGTGTCAACACTACCATGAGCGATGCGTTTGCCAGCAAGATTGGGGAATTAGGCTCCGCCTCTCGTCAAGCACAAATGAACCAAGATACCGCAGCAAAGCTGCAACTAGAAGCTCAGGGGCAGTGGGCCAGCACCAGTGGCGTCAACATGGATGAAGAAGGCGTTAACCTCATCATCTATCAGCAATCTTACCAAGCAAATGCCAAGGTTATCTCGACAGCCGATCAACTATTTCAAACGATATTAAACAGTATTTAAGGACATTCGAATGCGCGTAAGTATGCTTAATCTTTACAGCAATAATTTACAAAGCCTGCAGAAATCGACTGTCGATATCTCCAAGTTGAATCAAATGATGGCATCGGGTAAATCGATTCTTCGCCCGTCAGATGATCCCATAGGTTCAGTGAAAGTCATTAACAGCCAAAGAGATATGGCTGCCACGAATCAGTACATCAAAAATACTGAATCACTCTCAACCAGTTTTGGCCGCGCTGAAACTTACATGTCGAGCATGGTCGAATTACAAAGCCGCATGCGTGAAATCACCGTAGCAGCCAATAATGGTAGTTTATCGCCAGAAGACAGAGCCGCATATGCAGCGGAGATGGACGAATTATTAGAAGCCTTTGTCGATACCGTCAATGCCAAAGATGAAGGCGGTAATTACTTGTTTTCGGGTAACTTGACTGACACTGCACCGATTGGAAAAGACGCCAGTGGTAACTATGTTTATCAAGGTGATACCAACCATAGAGAGGTGCAAACCTCCGGCTCATCTTGGATGACTGCCAACAGCACTGCGGCGGAGTTTATTTTCGCTAACGGTAGCGCAGATATTCTCAACCAAACCAAAGATTTTATCACTGTGCTAGAAGATCCTACTTTAGCACCTGGCGACCCCACTTTTAGTCAATCCGCCAGTGACATGTTAACTAGCCTCGATGACACTCTCACCAGTATTAGTTCTGCAATCACAGATATTGGTGGCAAACAAAATACCTTGAGTTTGATCCAAACCTCCCATGAAGAGCGGGTACTATTTAACGAAGAGGTGATTGGGGAAACTGAAGGGTTAGACTATGCCCAAGCCACTGCCGAGTTTAATCTAAAGCTCACCACCCTTCAGGTGACTCAGAAAACGTTTGTGCAAGTATCGCAGTTATCGTTGTTCAACCACATATAATACCAAGCTAAGAGAAGTCGATGCTCAAAGGGATTTCAGATTCACTCCAAGTTCAGCAGCGCAGCCAAACGGTTGCGCCAACGACGGCTATGCAACACCCCGCGAAAGAGCAAGCAAAAGTCAATGTTGCTAGCATTCCAAGCCATAGACTTGAAAGCTATGATAAGTGGGCAAAAGTCACCCAAGGCCAACATAAAATTAGCGCTCAACAAGTCGCCGAACATGGACTACAACAAGTACAAACCTTGCTAAAGCAATTGCAAAATCACAGTCAACAATCTCTCACGTCAAATAATAGCGACTCACTCAGCCAAGCACAGCAGCTCCAACAGCAGCTGGCAGGGCTAAACATCAGCTATCAGGGCACACAATTAGTCGACCATCAGCTCAATCTTATTTCAGCTCAACGCCCGGTAGCAAAATACAGTTTTAGCTTAAAGTCTGTCGACTTGATCGCCGTCAACTCCCGTGACGAACAAGTGAATATGCACATAGGCAATGACACAGTAAGGGTACTGCTACCCGCAAATGCTCAACCCGCCGAGCTACTAAAGCGTCTCGACAGCAGTCTCAAGCCGCTCGATATTCGGGTCGTAAAATCCAATGAAGGCCGCGTTATCTTCAAAAGTAATAAACAACAGTGGCAACAAATCCAATCAGGTTTATTGATGACAGGCCAAGGCCAGCGACTCCCTGCAGGTGATGCGCGAACCATTAAGGTCAGCGAAGAGTTAAGCTGGCAAGATCCACGAGAATGGCGTTTTAATAGCCCACAAGAACTTAAACAAACCGTGGCTAAAATCAGTAAAACCCGCCATAAAGTCGAGGGGCAGCTGCAAGAACTTAACCACAGTCAGCGACACATTCAACAGCAACTGCATCAGGCTAACCGCCAAAAAGACACCCTAAAAGGGCTGGATTCGACGCTTAATCAAGTCAAGAGTTTGATGCAACCTACACCTTTCAGCCTGCAGGTGACGTCACTCATGGCGCAAGCCAACTTCAGCCGAGCTCAGGTGTCTTCCCTACTAACTTAGCGATCTTAAGCGAGAGAATATGGGGCCAAAAAGCCCCGTATTCGTCACTCAATCAATCGCTGTTTCACGCTAGCAGTGTGAGGATCGATGCTAAGTCTTCAAACTGCCCTTTATCCAAGAGTTCCACAGCATATTGGCTATAGTTGGCTTTATGCTGCCTATTGGTGTGATACACCTGAAAACACAGAATGATATCGTGTTCAGACAACCCCTGTTTCTGCGCTGCAATCACGGCTAAATAGCAGCGCAGCATAAAGAAGTCCAACAGCATCACCCGAAATGCCTGCGATGGAGTGAGTGCGTCAACTTGTGGAAAATTCATATGGTAACAATAGTAAAATAAATAACGACTAAATAGCGTTTGATGCTCAGCCAATGCAGGTAAGGCGACATCGCGCCAAGCCTGATTAATCCGCCCCATACTAATTTTGTTATCACCGTCACCCATGGCACAAATGGCTTGGTTTATCTGCTCAAATCGACTACGTCCTCGTCCTGCTTTATTGGTGTTTAACCACAGTTGCATCGACGTGAAAGCGTGCATTTTGTGTATCTCGGTATCTTTATTAAAGCCTTCAAAATGTTGCTTAAGCTGACCGTTATTACTCAAACTCAGCAGTTGTTGAAACATATCATCAATGGCGCTGCTTTCCAGTTCACCATTGGCAACTCGTTCAGTTGTTTTCATTAAAATACCGACCGCTGTGAGCCCATGCTCTATTGGCTGCTCGGGTTTCAATAACAGCTGAATGGTATAATCATGGGCTTTTTTCGCCCATATTGGCGTCGCTTTAAAGGTACGGTGATGGTTCACCGTCATACGTTCAAATTGAAACGCATCGGGCTTAAGCAGAATAGTCCGCGCCGCTTCAGGACAAGATAACGACAGGCTTTCATAACGATCACCATCTTTCATGTGCGACATTCTAGGGTAGGTCTTACAAGTGTGGCTCAACAAGTCCTCACCCGCTTTAGCATGAATTTGACACAGCTGCTTATCATCTAAAAACCCACAAGCACCTTTTGAGTCGAGTACCATTTGAGCCCATTGTTGCTCGCTCTTTTTTACTTTCTTCAGCGCCGTTTGAGCCAAAGACTTAAGCTCCTTGTGCGCTAGGGTTTTTTTGTAACTCTGTTTATCAATAATGATATTCCAGCCATAACAGCAGCTATCTTCACAATCACTGCCTATACAACTAAATTGCGTGACGAAGCTGGGTCTAATTAGCGATTTTTCCATTCTAGTTCTCTTAATTCGGCTCCTAACATGACTATATAGAGCGACTAAAAAGACCGTTCACTAAAGCGATTATCGACATAAAATCGTTTTAATTCAAAAAACATTAAACAATATAAACCATAAATTACAACCAGTTACACTTAATGATAACAAAAAGATGATGACGCCTTTTCAGTTTTGATTTTAGCAGTCGTTTTATTATTGGTAAGACCCAGAGCTTAAATGACTTATTAAAGGAAAATATTATGTTATCTGTACATACTAATTATGCTTCACTTGTTTCTCAAAATTCTGTGACAAAAAACAATGACCTACTTAGCAATGCTATGGAGCGTCTTTCTACTGGTCTACGTATCAACAGCGCTGCTGACGATGCTGCTGGTCTACAAATCGCGACTCGTTTAAATGCCAACGTTGTAGGCATGGAAACAGCTAACCGTAACGTGAACGATGCGACATCTATGCTGCAAACTGCTGATGGCGCACTAGATGAGCTAACGACCATTGCGAACCGTCAAAAAGAACTTGCAACTCAAGCCGCTAACGGCGTGAACTCAGCTGAAGATTTAACAGCACTTAACGATGAGTTCGCAGAGCTAACCAAAGAGATCACTCGTATTGTTGATAACACTGAATACTCAGGTAACAAGTTATTCGACTCATTGACCGCCGGTGTTGAATTCCAGATCGGTGCAGGTGCAAGTGAGCAACTAAAAGTTACCGTAGATAAAGCCAATCTTGCTGGTGTTGCTGATGATATTTCAGCTGTCGGTGCAGCAAAAGGCACTATCACTAAGATTGATGACTTCATTGATGCTGTAGGTAAAGAACGTTCAACACTGGGTGCTAACATCAACCGTTTGGGCCACACGAGTTCAAACCTTGCTAACGTAACTGAGAATACTAAAGTTGCTGCTGGCCGTATTATGGATGCTGACTTCGCCGTTGAATCAGCAAACATGACTAAGAATCAGCTTTTGGTTCAAGCGGGTACTAATATCCTGTCTTCTTCAAACCAAAACACTGGTTTGGTTATGGGTCTATTGGGTTAATTTCTCCTCCCTTACCCTCCCAACTTTCAAAAAGAGCCTTTAGGCTCTTTTTTTTTGAAAAATTATCACTGACACACTTCAGCATCACCTTCGCAAGGTCGCCTTAGTAGAGGTATAGCTTCAAATCCAATTGTGGGCAAAGTGACTTGCGGAAGCCGTACTTCCTTTTCCGTGCTGTAAACGGAAAAACGCTAGCGGATACAAGTACAGATAAACAAACAGAATTCAATATATACAAACACTTAACGTTTGGTACAGAGATTGCAAAAGTATCATTATAGGAGGATCAAATGATTTCAGGTATGAACGGTGCATCTTTTGCTGAACAACTCATTTCAGCAGAAAGAATGGGGAAAGATCAACTATTTAAAACCAATTTAACCAAGCATCAAACACAAATTGATGCCTATGAGTTATTGGAGCGTAGCCTCAATAAAATGACCAGTAATCTAGAAAAGATTAATGGTGATGCCTTTGAAAGTAAAACCTCATCAATCAGTGATGAGAACGCCGCGATAACAGTCGACAGTGATGCTCCCACGGGCACCTATGATCTAACCGTCAAGCAACTCGCTCAAGCCCATCAGCTGACTAAAAGCTTTGCCAGTGAAACCGACTTACTCCCCGCGAGTGGTTTATTAAGCATCCAGGTCGGCCCCGATATCGCTGACACTATAGAGATAGATATGGCAGTGCTTAATGCTGACGGCACTCGCACCGTGAATGATCTTCGTGATGCCATTAACTCACACCCAGATAACCCTGGAGTACAAGCCTCACTCGTCAGAACGGGTGGCGGTGTCGAGTTAATGATGACCTCCTCAGAATCAGGTAAAGACAGTACGCTCAAAGTTGAGATGGACGGTGTTGATTGGGGCATGAACCAACGTAAAGCGGCGCAAGACGCAGAGATAGTGCTCAATGGTATCGATATCACGAGTAGCAGTAACTACTTAAGTAACGTTATTGATGGTGTATCAATAGAGCTGAACAAAACACACTCGGCGGGCGAAAGCAGCACCATAAAAATCGAATCTGACACCAGCAGCAGTGAAGATGCGGTTAAGGACTTTGTCGAGTCTTTCAATGACCTGATGAACCAAATTAATCAGCTTACCCGTTCTATGGGCAGTAGCGTCGTCGATGAGGCCAAAGAAAACGATAAGGACACTGACGACAAAGATAAAGACGATGATGATGAAGATGATAAGCCATCATCTGTCACAGAAGATCAGCTCGGTGCCCTCAAAGGTGACTCTACATTAAGAATGCTGCAAGCCAGTATGCGCAATAGCGTATTCGAAGCCGCACCAAACGGTATGCGCTTATCTGACATTGGTATTGAGATGAACCGTAGTGGTGAGCTTGATATCGATGAAGATAAGCTGACCCAAGCACTTAAAGATGATCCCGCGGCCTTAAAAGAGATGTTCACTGCCGATAACAGCTTCATCGATAGAATAGACACTATTATCGAACCATTCACTCAGTCCAATGGTTATCTCGATCTTAAGCAAAACAACCTAGATAGCCAAATTGAACGCGTTGAAGACAGCATGTCTCGCCATGACTATCAGATGAAGCAGAGGTACCAAATTTACCTGTCTCAGTTCACCGCAATGGAAAACACCATTAACCAACTTAACTCAGCTAGCATGCTGTTTAATTAAGGAATGCTAACCAATGTTGAATGAGCACGATCCCTTTAATGCTTACAAACAGACCTCATTAGACGCCCGAGCCGCTGCCGCTAATCCACATGAAATGGTACGGATGCTGCTCGATGGCCTCTTAGAGGAGATCCAACGTGCCAGTGGTTTTATGCAGCGTAAGAGCTTTGAAGATAAAGGTCAGAGTATCAACAAATGTCTCAATATCGTCCATGGCCTCGACTCCATGCTCGATATTGAAAACGGCGGCAAGGTCGCGGCAGGACTCAACCACCTTTATGACTACTGCAGTCGGCAATTGGTCACCGCGAGCGTTGAAAATAGCGTTGCAGCCCTAGAACCCATAACAAAGGTGATTACCGATGTCAGAGCAGGTTGGGCCAATCTCAATTGAGCAGTGGCAACAGTTTGAAAAAGCACTGGCGTTTCACGCGCGCGCTGAAGACTGGGAAAAGCTAGTGATAGTGAATGAAAAGATGTGCAATGCCCTTAAAAAAGCGGGCAAGCCACACTCTCGCTCACAGGTACTTGCACGCCAATCATTAGCGCAAAGCCATGCAAAAATTGTGCAGCAGTTACGACAAGCACAAGGCAAGATCAAGCAAGAGATGGCTCAATTTGAACAGCAGCAAGACGGCCTTGCTGCTTACCAATTTACCTGTGCCAGCGCTGGAGTCACCAATGACTAGTCCCATTTTACCAAGTGCATTAAGCACAACACCGGCCGTTAATTCAGCACGAGTCAGCCATATTAAAGAGCCTATTGACCAAGCTTATTCCCATGATCTAGAACAATCGGCGACCGATTCAGCGCCGTTCTCATTGATATTGCCGCAGCCAAGGCAGCCACAAAACGTCAGTATCAATGGTGATATTTCAGGGCAAATAGCCAACACTATTTCAATGTCAGGTGGACCTTTAACAGACGAGAGTTTTCAGCGCGCTAACGTAATAGACTTAGCAAGCCAAAACGCCACGCTGGGACTGGACAATACTGTTAAGCCTTTGCATTTCGCTAGCACTTATGCCTCAACAGTCAATCCGTTTACACAACAGTTAAGCAGCCAAACATCTATTCAAACTGCACAGACAAGCGGCCAGCCATTAACAAGTACAACAGCCGCTAATGACAAAGCCCATACCGCTGCGCTAGCAACAAACTTCGCCAGTAGCAGCGCTGGGTCGACCTTCAATAGCAGTGCGGTTAAGCCTGACAGTATGAATCCATTCTTAAGCGCCACTCAGTTAGCAACGGCATTTATAGCCAAACAAGTTGATAGCGCCAGTATCGATACAATTGAATCCACTCATCAAATACTCGCGACAAATACCCGAGCGAATAGTGCCGTTGCACAGTGGGGGCCAGTGTCCGTTTCTCAAGCCGCACCTATGCTGCAGCAGGCCCACGAAATGCTGTCACCATTGCGTGAACAATTACGCTTTCAAATTGATCAACAGATCAAACAAGCAGAGCTCAGACTCGACCCGCCAGAACTCGGAAAAATTGAGCTCAATATCCGTCTTGATGGCGATAAATTACATATCCAGATGCACGCAGCCAACGCTGCGGTGCGCGATGCACTATTAACTGGGCTAGACAGGCTACGCGCCGAGCTAGCCGCAGATCATGGCGGCCAAATTGACGTCGATATCAGCCACGGCGAGTCACCACAAGAACAAACACAGCAGGGTTCGAAGTCGGCCATAGCCGCCGCTAGCCAGCAGGAAGCTCAGCCAATGACAACTGAGACTTCCCAACGAGATCAAGTTGATCTACTCGCATAATTTAAGGTTCCCATCATGCCACTCACTAAAAACGCCCGTAAACGGATCAGCTTTTTTCTCTTCATCACGGTTTGGACAGCCGCCATATTTTGGGTTGGCTGGCAATCTCCAACGCTCATTGGAGGCCCTTTCTTAACCCAAGAGCCAGAAATTAAATTAGCAAAATTCTACCCATTAGATAAATTTGTCATCTCTATTCCAGGCGATGAATATCCGCACTATCTACTGTTAGAAATGGCGTTTAAAAGCCGTTCAAACAATGCAGCTAACACCATTAAAAAAGCCGATCCTGTGATTAAAAACTCCTTAATGAAGATGTTTTCCAAGAAACACTTCAATGAACTCAATAATGCGCAGCAGCTTGAGTCGCTGCAAAAAGAGGCGCATATCCTGTTATCACTCGTGCTAGCCGAAAATGACTTCGCCATCGAATTAGACGATGTGTTGTTTACTCGTATGGTCATTCAATAAAGGCCATATGCCATGAATACAGCTCAATCAGCCTACCAAGAAGCAAGTGGAGATATCGCTGTTAATCGTCTATCTGAAAGTCAGGTGATGATGCAATACCTACCTTTAGTGAAGCGCTCAGTATCAAAATTGAGAAGCCATTGCGGCTCGGTGTTAGCTAAAGAGGATATGGAACAGATCGGGATGATGGCGCTTCTAGAATCTGCCAGACGTTATCCCGGCGAGTACGATAATGGTTTTATCTCTTTTGCTGGACTGCGAATTCGCGGTGCCATTTTAGATGAGCTTCGTCGCCAAGATTGGCGACCACGTCCTGTGAGACAGCAAGCCCATGAGTTAAATGACACCGTCAGAAAGCTCACACGACTATTAGCTCGTCAACCAACAGATAAAGAGGTCGCCGAAGCGATGGGGTTAAACGAAACCGCCTATCGTGAACGCTTATTTGCGTCACAATCCGAGTCGATGCGTAGCCTAGATGAACTGGTCAGTGACGGTGGACATTTTGTCGATAAAAATGATGTTTTGGAGCAATTTTCAGCAAAAGAGTGTTTATTTCAAGCCATTTCAAAATTAAACAAAAGAGAACAGGTGATCCTGTCGCTTTACTATCAGCATGAACTCAATTTAAAAGAAATTGCCGCAACCTTAGGACTGACAGAAACTCGAATTTGCCAACTGCATAAGCAAGCAGTGAAACAACTTAAGAGCATCTATCAACAATGGGAACGGTAAACAGGTGAGATAGTATGAGCAAACTGTTAGGGCTAGTAGTCATCCTCTTGTCAGTATTTGGTGGGTATGTATGGGCGGGTGGAACATTGTTCTCTCTTTGGCAACCCGCAGAAATACTCATCATTTTTGGTGCTGGCAGTGGCGCACTGGTTATTGCTAATCCCAAATCTGTACTCATTGATATGTATGAGCAGCTCAAAGAGCTAGTCAAAGTCGACCAAGAGGACCCTGAACTCTATCCACAACTGTTTGGCTTATTGAGCATGTTGATGTCGCAGATTCAATCTCAAGGCCTACGAGTACTCGACGATCATATTGAAAAACCAAACGAAAGCTCACTATTCCTCATGTATCCAGCGGTACTTGAGCACCCAAATGTACTCAACTTTCTCATCGACAATCTAAGACTACAGTCTATTGGCAAGCTTTCACCTCATGATTTAGAACACATGCTAGATGAAGAGATCCACCGTATTGATGAAGATAGAATGCGCCCATCTTACGCCCTCAGTAAGGTCGCAGAGGCGATGCCAGGCTTTGGCATCCTGGCGGCAGTGATGGGAATTATTATTACCATGTCGAATATCGATGGTCCTATTACCATGATTGGTGTCAAAGTAGCCGCAGCACTTGTGGGGACTTTCATCGGTATCTTTGCCTGCTACTGCATATTTGATCCACTCTCCAAAGCACTTGAACATTTAGTCGAGCGAAAATCGGCACAAATGCGGTGTGTTGCCGCAGTCTTGGCAGCCTTTGCTAAGGGTAAACCGCCGATGTTGGCGATTGATGCAGGTCGTAAACAAATTCAGAGTGAAAACCGTCCAACCTTTGTTGAACTTGAGCGCTGGATGCAGGAACAGAAAAGCTAATGGCGATTAGACCAGAGCCAATCATTATTCGACGCAGGCAGCGCTCAAAAGCTAAAGCTGCCCATGGTGGTGCCTGGAAAGTGGCATTTGCCGACTTCACCTTAGCCATGATGGCGCTATTTATGGTGCTATGGATAATGCAAATCGCAGATCAGCAAGAGCGAACGATGATAGTCCAATACCTCAATGGCGACTTATATGCTAAAGGTTCAGTCAATCCATTTGACCTCAGTAGTGCATCATCAATGCTCGACTTTCAAGGTAATATCGCCATTCAACAAGCCGTGTTACCGGCCACTTCTACTGGTGTCGCACGCAGTGGTCCAGCACTGCATAATCGTATTCCATCCGGTACTGAGAACGCAAATGCGGGCAAAGGACCAGAGTTAAACTCCCTCGTGCCAGGCAAGTTTGAAACCCAGGCGCAACTTGAGTTTCTCGCAAGGGAGATAGACAAGGTAATCAAAGATGTCAGCATGGGGGCCAACGTTGAGCTGCAAGTGGTACCACAAGGTGTGCGTATATTGATGCACGATAATGTACATCAGTTTATGTTCACTCGCGGTAGCTCGGAGATGAAACCCTACTTTGAAGATCTACTCATGGCGCTCGGCCCTTTATTGAGTAAAGTGGACAACAAGATCACGATTTCTGGCCACACTGACTCAACGCCCTATGCGGGTAATAAGTTCACTAACTGGGAACTCTCGAGCAAACGGGCGCTACTCGCGCGCAGAGTACTTGAGTACGGTGGTCTTAAACGTCAGCAAGTTATTCAAATTACTGGTATGGCCGATCAAGCTCCCTATGTTGATGATCCCGCTGCAGCTGCAAACCGCCGTATCGAGGTGCTCATCATGACATCGGATGCGGAGACACAACTTCGTCAAATGATGGGGCTTCCTCAAGAGAAACCAGCTCCAAAAGAGAACCTTATAAAAGCAAAACACATTGCTGAGGCAAATCAACCACGGACGAGATACCCCTTATCATGGACAAACCAATAGTTAACCATGGCGAATTTATCCCTGCTGATAAAACGCCAACGCCTCAGCATGACCATGCCGACAGCCGGGAACACCTCAGGGTGAGTCTACGCCATGATGAACTACAAGATATTCGACTCGCTTGCGACGGCGTGACTCTGCCTTTATACAAAGACTATTGTTGGGCAAAAACCAAAATAGGCATCGCCAATATAAAGAACGTTGGCTTAGGTGGCGTCGGCATCATTAGCATTTGTGAGTTAAAACCTAAACAAGAACTGTACCTTAGGTTCGATGAGGTATATTACTCAATCAAAGTGATGCGCACTCAGAACATCAGCCACAAGCTACATTTCATTGGTGCTATGTGGATGGAAGAGGACGAAAAGCAGCGCGCTCTGATTACCAATAAGATCCTTGCCTCGAGTCAAAAAGCATAGATTAAACCGATTGATAACTTAAGTACTCAGTGATGAATAAGGAGATCACTATGCCAGCACCATATGAGCGCAAAAGACCCGATTTATTACAGAAGCTATTCCTTTATCTTATTCTGTTTGATTGGGTCATCTTGATTTACTTGATCATCGAACTCAAAGAGATATCTTTTCGCCATGGCGCAATAACCTCTGTAATGGTCGCGATCTTCAACCTCATTTTGGTTAACCTGTGCTTTAGACGTGCCCGCAGAGCAGGAGACAGCTATCAGATCTATCCCGTGATCATCGGCGCCTTAATGTCGTTTGTACTTATCGCCTATTTCTTTTTCTTTTAGCAAAACGTTTATATACCCATCCTGCATGAAGATGCTGGATTCAGTGGGAATAGGATGGGCTCACTTTCCAACGAACTCAAGATTAAACACGTCCAGAAATTCACGTAATGATTTGATCTTTAGTTTGGTCATAACAATGAGTAAAAATCCAAACACCCCCATAGCGATGAAGAATGGGCCAGAAAAGGCATCGGATGTTTTATAGGTCCACAAGCCATTAAGCAGTATCAGTGCGTTTATACTGCCGTTAATGAAATCATGAGTTTTGACAACATAACGATTGAGCGAAATATCATACGAAATTGAGCCGTTATTCGACAGACCTCCTAGCTTTACATTTATCCTGCGATCTTTCAGTGTGGCAGCGTAACCACGTGCCGTTAGCTCTTTGAGTAACAATTCCATCTGTGACCTCACTATCCTTTTTAATGATTTTGGCATCGACTCACGCGTCGTTACAACACATTTAACACTTATCACAAGGCAACCTAGCTTTGCCGCTGCAATGCTTAAAATCTAATGACTTTGATGTCACAAGGCAATCAACTTACAGTGGAAAACATTCGAAAAGTTTTCACTTTACATCATGTGAAATAACCCTATATTCAGATTTACTGTAATTTCAGCATCATCACTTGCTGAACGATAAGCACGAAAAAATAGCGGATAAAGCAATCAAACCCCGACGTTAATCTGAAGTCGATCGATGTGCTAATAGGCTGTCATCAGGGGCTTCTTCGCGCTGCTCCATACCGTAATCTCGAATAACACCGGCAACTCTAAGCCGATAGTGACTAAAGACTCCGCCACGCCCTTTTACTTGAGCATAACGATGAGATTCTAAATTTCGCCACTGTTGAATTGATGCTTCATCACGCCAGAATGATAATGATAGGATTTTGCTGTTGTCAGTCAAACTCTGAAACCGTTCAATCGATATAAAACCATCAATATCAGCTAACAGCGGTTTAATTTCAGCGGCAATATCCAAGTATTCTTCGGATTTTCCCGCTGCTATTTGCACTTCAAATATGACAGCAATCATAGGGTGTCTTACTCCAAACGGTTCAATATACTTGTCGATTACGTTAGCATTTTCAATATCAAACATTAATGAGTCGTATCAAAGTTTATTAAACAAAAAGGCGTTACGACTTACACCACCTAAGCAGTGGTTTTAATTAATTGCAATAAATCCCACTTAGTACCATAAAGATCTTTAAATACGACCACCATGCCATATTCTTCCGACCTTGGTGCTTCAGTAAACTCAATACCATTAGCCTTCATCTGCTCATAGTCACGCCAAAAGTCATTGGTGTGTAGAAACAAGAATACTCGACCACCCGTTTGATAACCCACAGATCGCTTTTGCTCTTCATTACTCGCTTGAGCTAATAATAAACTCGTGCCTGTAGAGTTTGGCGGAGCGATCAATACCCAACGTTTACCACCCCCTAAATCAAGGTCTTCAATCAGTTCAAACCGCAGTTTTTTAGTGTAAAACGCAATGGCATCATCATAGTTTTCGACCACTAAGGCAACGCTGCCTATGTTCTGTTCGATAGCTTTACTCATATCATTTTCACTCCTAGTTATACCAATCATTATTTAATTTCTACGCCACATTTACAGCATTTATCTTGGGGCCAACGCAACGAAAAAATACTTAAGCCTGGTACCACTTGTCTTGCACCGCAATTAGAACAGCCTAAGCGAATCGCATAAAGCATCGTGAACGTCCCCCAGCCCATTGTAAGCAAGAACATCCAGTTATCTAACGAATAAAAATTACTTACATCAAAGCGCTCAGAAGATGTTCTATATACAATCGTTATGGCAGGCGCACTAGTAAAATACCAATTAATCGGCGTTTGTATTTGTTCATCAATAACTTCCATGTAGTAATATTTTTACTCTTAAATAATACGTTAGTTATTTTTATATATATCAATTAACCAGTATGAATACCGACTGAAATAACACAAAAAATGAGACAATAAGCTTAAGTTTTAGCTTTACGGTAAGCATTGAAGGGGAATTGAGAGAACAAAAAATAGACGGAGAAAGAGTTGAAAGCGACCCAGAGCATCTGCCCTGAGTCATATATCGGCGAGAATAAACGCAAGCGCGGTATTATTCTGCCAAGGTTAATAGTTGCTGCTTTACCGCTGCAGAAGCAAATGAATGTTCAACACTTACCTTGTATATCTCAAAATACTCTTTACGGCTTAGTTTAAACTCTTGCATAACTTTGCGGACTTCATCAGTCATGGTGGTATTCGAAACCGTGCGGTTATCGGTATTGATTGTGATCAACACACCATCTTTATAAAATTCGCTGAAAGGGTGTTCACTCAAGTTGTCGACCGCTTTAGTTTGTACATTACTTGTTGGGCAGCTTTCTAAGGCAACCGATGCACTTTTTGTTAAATCATAAGCTGCTCGATGCGTCTTAATATCAATACCGTGACCAATACGCTCAGCGCCAAGCATAGTAATAGCATCATGCACGTTTTGCCCTACGCCCTGCTCACCCGCATGAATAGTCACTCGATAGCCTTTCTTAACCGCATATTGCGCATGAGGAATAAATCCTTCGCAGAACCCAGGCAATTCACTGCCCGCAAGATCGAAAGCGACTACGCCGTCATTAATGAAGTTGGCGCCCGCATCAATAACTTCGTTAACTCTATCTTTAGGCATATTACGGATAATCGACAGAATGAAATTACCTTTGATGCCGTATTGCGACTCCGCTCTTTTCATCCCGTTAACTGCACTGCCAATCACTTGTTCCAGCGTCAACCCACTTTGAAGATGTAATAACGGCGCAAAACGCACCTCAAGATACTTTACGTTCTCTTTGGCAGCATCTTCAAATACTTCAAAAGCAATCCGCTCAATACCAGTAGCGGTTTGCATCACTGACAGTGGCAATTCAAATCGAGTCAGATATTCATCTAGATTTTGGCAGGTATCGGGGGCGATCATTAACGATTGAATGTCACTAAGATCATTGCTGGGTAATGGCACGTTTTGCTGCTGCGCGATATCAATAACGCTTTGCGGACGAACGCTACCATCTAGGTGGCAATGTAGATCGATTTTGGGCAAGTCTAAATAATTCATAGGTCTCTACCTTTATTGAATAAGAAATTAAAGTCACAGACCTCATAATCAAGAATTTAAGGCTCTTGGTAGAAACTCCCAAACCATATCATTGGGATTATACGAAGTAATGTACCCAAGCTATTTCTAGATGCTGAATCCTGCATATAGAGTTTGGGTATAAGCGGGGTAGAATTTAACATTGTTAGCGCTATGACTACAAGCCGCTTAAAAATAACTACAAATAAAATACCTTATTGATCAACCGTATGTCGTAATAAGAAATACCTGTTGTCATAACAGCAACTCGTATATTGATAATTGGGAGCTTATTATCCTGCAATCAATTATACGAGGTACTTATGTTTCGATATCTTCTTTGCAGTTTTGCGCTTGTGCTCCTCTATCCCACCGCGATCGATCTCTACCTTGTGGGGTTACCTCAAATCGCACAAGATCTCGGTGCCAGTGAATCTCAATTGCACCTCGCGTTTTCAATCTACCTTGCAGGCATGGCGGCCACGATGCTATTTGCTGGGCGCTTTGCCGATGCCGTCGGCCGTAAGCCTGTCGCCATTGTTGGAGCGACTATCTTTATTATTGCCTCTGCACTTTGCGGTGCAGCTGACAGCACTCAAACATTCTTAATCGCGAGATTTGCCCAAGGAATTGGTGCTGGATCTTGTTATGTCGTGGCATTTGCTATTTTACGTGACACTTTAGACGACCAACGTCGCGCCAAGGTGCTGTCGATGCTGAACGGTATCACTTGTATCATTCCTGTTATTGCGCCGGTTATTGGCCACTTAATTATGCTCAAATTCCCATGGCAGAGTCTGTTTACAACGATGACTGGCATCGGAATATTGGTGTGTATCTTGTCTATATTTATCCTAAAAGAAACGAAACCCGATAAAGATGCTGAGCAGCAAACTGACAGTAACAAAAACCTCAATATAGCCAATACCGCAAAGCCTGAGATGTTTCTCGAACGCTATTTCATCAGCCGATTAATTATCACCGCCATGGGCGTGACGACCATTCTGACTTACGTCAATGTTTCACCCATGCTGATAATGGGAACGATGGGCTTTGATCGTGGCGAATACTCATCAGTGATGGCGTTAACGGCTTTGGTGAGCATGACCTCATCATTCTTAGCACCATTGGCATTATCTTGGTTGAAACAAAGCACGCTAATGCTGATCTCACAATGCGTATTAATGGCAGCGGCACTCGTGTTAGTCGTCTCCTATTTCGGTGTCGACAATCACAGCTTGTACCTCGTTGGATTCGGGCTGACATGCAGTGGATTCGCCATTGGTTTTGGTGTCGCAATGAACCAAGCCCTCAGCCCATTTTCCCTAAGGGCAGGCGTGGCCAGTTCTTTGCTCGGTATCGCCCAAGTATGCAGTTCTGGCTTATATATATGGCTTATGGGGCTGCTTGGTGTGAGCCCATTAAATATGTTGCTGATAATATTGCTGCTAGGTAGCCTTATTAGCCTCACTCTAATACTATTATTGGGGTCTCCCCTTCACAGTGGTCCAAATGAAAAAATCGTTAGCACGGCTTGATCTTAATTTGTTGTTCACGCTACAAATTTTACTCAAAGAGCAAAATGTGTCTAAAACCGCTAAGAAGCTAAATGTTACTCCTTCTACGGTAAGTAAAGCGCTTAAAAAGCTTAGAGATTGGTTCGACGATCCGTTATTTGTTAAAACACCTCAAGGCTTGAGGCCAACCCCTCTAGCACAAAGTATCGAGGAAGATCTCGCTGAGTGGCTGCAAATGGGCAGCCAGATCCTAGAAAAACGCGGAGATGAAGTACCCAATGGTGTGCATTTTAATCTAGTGATGGAATCACCTTTACTGCTAATCATGTTTAATCAGCTATCACAGTCAATCTACCAAAAGTATCCTGATGCAAAAGTGAAGGTTCAAACTTGGGATTATGATTCGCTAGAGTCGATTATTTGCGGCAATGCTGACATCGGTTTTTCAGGTAGAGAGAGCCACCCACGTTCCAAAGAATTGCTGGATTTACTACCCTACTTTATTGATTTTGAAGTGTTATTTACCGATCTACCCATGGTGTACTTGCATAAAGATCATCCCGCACTGCTAGAAGAGTGGAACATAGATACGTTTCTCAAATACGCTCATATTAATATTGTTTGGGAAAAGAGCGAGAGCTGGGCGCTCGACGAAGTGCTAATGGAGATAGGGTTAGCTCGCAATGTCGCCCTGACCATGAACAGCTTTGAACAGTCTCTCTTTATGGCTGCTCAACCTGGGCATAATATGTTCACAACGGCGCCTAAGTATTGCCAACAATATGTTCAGCATATGCGTTTTGATTTAGTCAGCCTGCCGATCCCTTTAGATAAGGAGTATCTCGACAAACTACTCACCCCCTTTACCATGCTGTGGCACAAACGCAACGGACATAATCCCAAAATAAGGTGGCTCAGAGACACCATAAAAAGCCTCTATTGCTCATAGGTTTAATGCCGAACTAGATCTGTGGTTCGATCTATATTGGTCTATAGGTAAATTGGAAAGAGTTTAAAATATAAATGAGCTAGCGATGCGTATTTGTCCTAATCAATAAATGTTAGGGGCTATTGATCTTTCACGGTTGTTTTTGCCGCCGTTTATTGGCTATTTTGACAAGGCGGAGGCTATGTCGTTTAGTCATTCTCCACAAGTAGCCTACAACACCGTAAAAATAGCCAAGAAGCGCGGCCCTTCGGGTTCGTTTCAATGCTTTTAGTCTTTTATGGCTAGAATGCGTTACGCGCTTTTCGCTTAGCCAGCAGCTAAGCATCATCGCTCAATCCTTGTACTAAAAGTATTATTCTTTACCGTAGAGAGTCGAACAAAAACTAAGATCGAAAGATCAACGGCCCCTAGTTAAATATAATCCACAAACTGGTCGCTACAGAGTAAACCAACAACACACAAGTAAGTGAGGTAAAGGGCTTACGCTTTAATAGCTTTTGGAACAGATAAGGGCCACTTTGTGAAAACTCTTGAACCGGTAAACCTTGCTGGTAATAGCGGATACTTTTCCTAAGTGCTTCTGCATTTGAGTAGCGATGCTCAGGTCTAATCGATAACGCTTTTTTTATAATCGCATTGAGCTCGGTATTATTAAGTTTATCCACATCCATTTTCGTCGCCACTTTATCCGTCAGCAAATAATGTAATATAACCCCCAATGAAAAAACATCTGATTGCGCGGTACATTTTTGACCTAAAACCTGCTCTGGCGCACTCCAATAGCGCGTAAAAGCCTGGATGGTATCGTGGCTTTTTTCACTAGCACTCGCTTGATATTTACTGGCCAGACCCAAGTCGATTAACACCAAGTGGCCTTGCTCATTAATAATGATATTCTGTGGTTTTATATCACCGTGGAAAAACTGTTCATGATGAAGGTAACTGACAGCTCGCATCAATTGATCAAACACATTTAGCCTCTCATTTTGGCTAACGTTATTATTGGCTATCCAGCTATCTAATCCTAGACCATCAATGTAATCCATCACAATGCAGGCATGACCTTGTACCTCAGACACCCCGTAAATACTGCACACATTAGGGTGATCTAACGCGATTAAAATAGACGCTTCATTAAAAAATATCGCCTTTTGTTGGCCTGAGTTAAGCTTATTGGTACGGAGAATTTTGACAGCAGCTTTATGTACTTTTTCACTCTCGCAGTCATGGCTCACTAAGCGTTGTTCACCTTGAAACACCAAGCCCATACCGCCAGATTCTGACACTAGTTGGGTAATCGTAAACCCCATCACCTGCTGACCAATAAAGGTATTTTGATCCATCGGATTTTGATTAGAAATTTGCTGAGATAATAATTGGCTACTCGATAGCGGAATATCGTCCACCAAGAGCATTTTTTCAAGCTCAATGGCTGCGGCAGGATAGGCCCTCTTCAACGGTAATAGCCGCTTTTCTTGCTCTATTTTACTTAAACTTGCCAATTCAATGTACAGGGAAACGATATCTATCATTCGCTTAATTTAGCTCTCAGCCATACAGTGGCAAATTTTAAATCACTATCGACGGTTCTAGGAGACAACCCTAAAATATCGGCAATTTGTTGATGCGACACTATGGCAAAATTTTTAAGTTCAAACACTTCAGCTTGTCTTGGATAAGTTTGTTGTAACTGCTCTAATACGGATGACAATGCTAGATTTTCAGTCCAATTAGGCAACAACACATCCGAATCGGATAATTGCGAATTCAAAAACTCATATTTAGCTTTTTGCTTGTTAATTAACGACTGGTGCGGCTTACCAAACAGTAAATGCCACACTGACACGCGTACATAGTCAAAAAAGTCTTGTCGGTTTTCAAAAGGCAGCTCATCGTTACGCCAGCGGTGTAATTTCACCACAGACTCACTCGCTAACTCAGTAATCGAAGCATCATGCAGGATAGTTTCATTTGGGCGATGCTGTGAGAGGTACTTTCCAACTATTGCGCGAATATCTTGATAAGCATAAGTGAGAAATTCCTCACTTTGATCTTTATCCCTATTTTGCCAACCCACCAATAATTCAGTGGCATTATTTAACTCTCTAATTGACACGTAAATCCCTCTATTCGCCACTTATAGACAACCGATAATCATCTATTTATGCTTCAATTACTAGTTATTACAGTTAATTAAGTTCATCCATATTAAAATCATTTAAGTTTATAATGGTCAGCTCTTGTTTTAATGCAAACGTATCAATCCAATAGCGATTATCAAACTGAGTAATATGACTAACAGGGCTATGTCCGTGCACCACATAGTCGATCATATCGATACCTTTACATGATTCATTTTTATGTAAAGGTCGGCTCCATAACACTTGCCAAATATCTTCATCGGACAACTCACCCTTTTGTAGAGTTTGCCAGTCAGGTGGGGCTGATGCATGGCTAATACCAATGTTTTTTCCATTGACACTAATCGTCCGGGTCAATGGCATGGTGATATCAATCAATGTTTTCCAACGCATTAGCACATCAAATCGGTCTAAGTGTTGTGACAACCACTCGCCCCCTTTTTGCTGTAATACATCCCAATAGTCAGAGGACTGAAAGCCCAATAAAAACAACTGTTCATGGTTGCCCATTACTGAAAAAAACCACTTCTTGGTTAATAAATTTAAGCATTCAATACTTTCTGCACCTTTACTGATGAGATCCCCAGTGCAAAAAAGGCGATCAATCTGAAAGTTAAACCCCAATGTAAACAATTGCTCATAGAGTCGTTTAATTTGCCCATGAATATCACCGACAATATAATCTTTGCCCAAGACGTTGGCAGTATTAAACACATGCTGTTTTCGAGGTTTAAAATGCATTACTTTGAACCTTAAAAAATGGCCAGTCATCAACTGGCCATTCGAAAATGACAATCTACTTTTGAACCAGTTGAGCCCACAGAGCATGGTTGGTTTTGTAGCCAGGCTTAATCGTTGTAATGACCACTAACACAAGACTGACTAAGAAAAGATAAAGACCAATATCGGTATACTTAAGAGCCTCACCTAACCCACGCATAATGTCTTTTGTTCTTGCTCCACCTAGCATCTGAGTCATCTGAAACATCTCTGCTAATTGCTGGTAAAGTGTATAACCAATAGACACTAGTAATATAAGCAATAAACTGCGTGAAATTAACTGCTTTGCACCCAATAGGTGGCTACACAAAGCCAGAATAACAATCACATATAACCAAGACGGTGTTAGCTCGCTCAACGGCATACTACTTCCCATAAATGTCATCACTGGGAAAAATGTGCTCAGCAGCATAAAAGCCAAACTAAATACCGCGAAAAAGTTCATTAATTTAATGCTCGCAGTATCGACAGCTAACGCTCTATCTTTAGTATTGGTAAGGGTTACCTTAGCTTGTTCAAAAGCTTGCGACTGCTGTAAATCACTGGTTAGCTGCCCTGCGGTATTTCTGGCCTCGCTAGCCAAGTCTAACGCTTTATTCTTTAATGACATGTCTTGTTATCCCTGTTATTTCGGTCTGTTTTTTACCCAAGAAGGTTATACACCTCAAGAGTATTTGGTGGTTGCTGCCTACTGATTAAAGTTGGAGAATGTTAGCGGCTAATAACTCTCGATCTAAACTAATATCATCATCTTCTGCACGCTCAATGATGTACGACAGTTCGCATGCATTCACGATGTCACTTTGTTCACTGGTCATCGATTCAGTCAGGCTTCTCACTCCCGCTTCCTTAAAGCAAGTATTCATCATTTTCATTTTCTGTTGGAAATCACCTGATGAATTCCAATCTTGGATCCAAGCTAATTGATCTTCTTCTGCAGAGCTTCCACAACCGACTAATATGATCGCAGCCAAGCCAAATAACATTGCAGATTTAATGTTGTTTCCAATATTCGATTTCATCGTTATTCCTTAATTTTGGGTATATTTTTATATCAATGAGCTAATAGGGAATGAGTTTAAAGAAACAACAGAAAACGATGAGTGACGTAAAATAATTATATTTACGCAAAGAGGATTGAAGATTTTTTGTATTTTGAGGAATTGATTACTGAGTATCAGATTAGAGTGAGACAATTATCGCGAGCTTTTAATAATGACCAAAGCCGCGTTGAGTGTTAGCGGTTCAACCTAGCATGATGAATGACCTTATTATTTAGTCAGCCAAAGACAACATTGACCATTTGGCTAAGCAGTTACTCCGGCCCCTCTTGAAACAATACGACACCTGTAGGCATTACTTCCCAACTTGCTTTAGAGCCAACAAATATATGTTGGCCAATTTCTATATCTGGAGAGCCATTAACGCAGCCTAACGTAACCTGCAATATCTTCCCATTATGTATGGTGCACAGAGTCGAGCCACAGTGCTTACAAAACTGTAAGCCATAGCCATGCTCACCCACAAACGAAGTCAGTAAACTTTCACCAGAAAGCCACTCGAATTGCTCCGGATCTACAAAAGCAGCTGCGGATGCCTGCGCATTAAATGCCTTGCGACATCGAGAGCAATGGCAAGATTTAGCGTCTCGAAGCTTTCCGTTTAGTTGATATCTAATCTCTCCGCAGAAACATTCTCCGGTGATAGGCATAGCTTTCTCCATGGTGCTCTCGATCTGCTGATAAGTTCATCATAGCCACTGACGTAAAGTGTGCCATGCACTATGACGGTCTATATTTGTCGCTGGCGGCATCAATAATTAAGAATGCTGTTATTACTAAAAATGAAATGAGCCTTTGCTGGATCACTTATAAACTGCAGCTAGTTAAAGCCATAGCTATTACTTTTGTGATTTTTATTAGCTAAATACGCGACAGAAAATGAAGTAACGCCTTGTTAAGTCGGGAGTAAACGATTGCCAAATTTGCAGCAACGTAAGAACGGCACATACTGACGAATCCGCCTTAACAGATTGTTAAGTTTGCCTCTTAAGCAGCCACTTTATTGCCGAAAACAACAAGTGAATAACTGTAACGACAAGCGATACATAAACGAATATTGGGACAAACCAACTTATCGCAGTATCGAAAATAAATTGCCAATTCGTCCCTCCGTCATTGTAAAAAATACCGTTTGGGTTCTCTAGCCGTTCCCACAAAACAATTATCAACGTCACAACAGATGATACCGATAAGCCCACTAATAGCCCCAAACACCAAAAGTGATTTTTTATGTCGGTTAATTTCAAGAGTTCTCATCCAATTGGTTGAAGTGCCAATCGACTAGGCAACTTAACGCCCTATAACAAGCGAATCATGTACTGACGGGCGACTGGCAAATAACCTTGATGAATCTTAATTCAGAGGCTTGTTTACTTCACACCATATCAGTCGTTTGTTGGACTGAAAAACAGCGCTATTAATAGTCAATAACATACCTAGCTTTCTACTCGAGATCAACGCTCAGCCCTCACCAACTCACTCGCTGAAAGGTTTTCAGCATCCTCCCTGCGGCTAATCACCGAAGAAGACTGATTTGAGAAAATCAGTGTATTAACGATGGTTGTCCTTCTTTTCACTCCCAAAAAGAAGCTGAAACAGAAAATGTAATCCTGCTTAATTAAGTAAACATCCCAAACTCTTAAAAAGCGTTAAACACATGCTTAAATAACGAACGTAAAATACAGATACAAGAATCCGGCCTACAAATTATGAATCCGATTTAGCGATATACTAATTTTTACCTATACTTTTTAAAGATAACTCAATGTGGATCTAATATATTTGTAGAAGGAGGACTTAACCACCTATTTAAGTGCTGTTTCACAGTGCCTGATACACGGGTGTGATAGCTTTACGCCTCTTCAGCAAATGCTTAATAGAACAGTTCAACAACGGAGCGAGTGTGGCAATTTCAGATAAAAAATTAATGAACAATATAGGTCTTCAGGTCGTTATTGCCATGATAATAGGGGCATTAGTAGGCCTTTACATGGGAGAAGATGCCGCCATATTTGGACCTTTGGGCACCATATTTATTCATCTGGTTAAGATGCTCGTTATCCCCTTAGTCGTGGTATCTATTATCGCCGGCGCCGCCAGCCTAGGTAACAGCCCCTCAGCGGGTAAGATGGGTATTGGCACTTTTGCCTTCTTTATTATCACCTCAGGCATTGCCGTTACACTCGCACTTGTCATGGGCAACATTTTCAAACCTGGTGCCGGAATTGACTTTAGTGCACACGGTCAATCACTCACCCAGATCACCGCAGAGCAAGGCGCACTTCCCAGTGCCATGGATACTCTGATAGGTATGATCCCAACCAATGTCTTTGAATCAATGACTTCCGGGAATATCCTGCAGATCTTGGTCTTCTGTATCTTCTTCGGTATCGCATTGAGTAAAGTGAAAGGCGATGGTGCCCAACCGGTTATTAAGAGCCTCAATACCATAGTCGAAGCCTTTGTTTGGATGATCAATTGCGTGATGATCATTGCCCCTCTCGGCGTATTTGGTCTGATGGCTGAATCTGTGGGCTCATTCGGCTTTCAGGCTCTGGAAGTCGTATTGAAGTTATTCGTGGTCTTCGTGGTCGCGATTCTTATCTATGCCTTCATCTTCTTCCCGTTGATAGTAAAATTCTTCTCAAACGTTCCGGCGATGAAGTTTATCTCTGCGATGAAGAAGCCTCAGGCGATGGCGTTATCTACCGCTTCATCTATGGCAACACTGCCTGTCACCATGGAAACTTGTGAACAGGAACTCAATATCTCCAAGGCGACCACGGCCTTTGTATTACCGCTGGGCGCGACCATCAACATGACGGGTAACGCCATCTATTATGGCTTAGTCGCCATGTTCTTCGCCCAGATGTATCATATAGATCTGACCACCACCGCCTATGCAGCCATCATCTTCACTTCGACACTAGGCGCCATCGGCCAAGCGGGTGTGCCAGGGCCGTCGTTCTTGGTCGTCGCCGTGCTGCTTGCAGCAGGGATCCCGATTGATGGCCTGCCACTGTTGTTTGCGCTGGACCGTATATTTGACATGATCCGTACCTCATTGAACATTACAGGCGACGCTGTCTGTGCTGTCGTGATGGATCGATTTAATCCGCAACACAAGTAGTCTGCAGTACAAAAATGACTGACAAAAAAGCCCTTTTACCGATATGTAAAAGGGCTTTTTATTAGAAGCCAGAACCTATTTTGTAGCATGCCACTAAAATCAGAATGTTCAACGGCACAGATGGTCATGCCATCAACAATGGCTGTCCACTTTTCACTCATCTATCGAGCTTAGTCGGAGGCTATTCGTTATGCCATTAACAATGGGTGATGAGAATAAAGGCTTGAGTTATAAGCCGCCAAATCCATTCTGTAAAATAATGGAAAAACTTAGGTTATAGGCTAACTTACATCGATCATCGTGGCCCTATACCCGTTGCATTAAAAGTTTAACCCTTCAGCGGAAATTAAAATCC